>JBBSNV010000023.1:0-10902 GCA_038260375.1 Reyranellales bacterium | reverse complement strand
CTGTTCGCCGGCCAACATATCGACGGCAAGAGCGCCCGCGAAGTGCGCCCGTTGCGCCGCGAAATGCAGATCGTGTTCCAAGACCCCTATTCTTCGTTGTCGCCGCGCATGTCGGTGGCGCAGATCATCGAAGAGGGCCTCAACGTTCACAAGCTGGGCAGCAGCCAGGCCGAGCGCGACACTATGATCGACCAGGTGTTGACCGATGTCGGCCTCGACGTCGCGGTGCGTGACCGCTATCCGCATGAATTCTCCGGCGGCCAGCGCCAGCGCATCGCCATCGCCCGCGCCATGGTGCTGCGTCCGCGCTTCGTGGTGCTGGACGAGCCCACCTCGGCGCTCGATATGTCAGTGCAGGCGCAGATCGTCGATTTGTTGCGCGCGTTGCAGCAGCAGCACGGCCTGACCTATCTGTTCATCAGCCACGATTTGAAAGTGGTTCGCGCTTTGGCCGATGAAGTAATCGTCATGCGCGACGGCAAGGTGGTCGAGCGCGGGCTCGCCCAGCAAATTTTCAGCGCGCCGCAGCAGGCCTATACCAAGGCCCTGATCACCGCCGCGTTCAATCTCGACGTCATCCACGGCGACGCCCATCATCCCGACGCCCACCATCCCGACGCCGCCCACCACGCCTGATCATGAATAAGCCCCCGGCGATTGCCTTCATCAGCGAGTGGGATGCCGGCGCGCGCTGGCGCGGGGAGATCGAGCGCCATCTCGGCCCGACCGATTGGCGCAACTGGCCCGAGCTGGGAAAACTCGAAGACATCGAGATCGCCTTGGCATGGGCGCCACCCACTGGTCTGCTGGCCAGCCTGCCCGGGTTGAAAATGATCGTATCCTTGGGTATGGGCGTGGATCATTTGTTGAAAGACACTGCGCTACCCACCCACGTGCCAATCACGCGCATCCACGATCCGCAGCTGATCGAGCAAATGGTGGAATATGCTGCGCTCGCCTCGTTGCGCGTGCTGCGGCGGGGCGACGAATACGATTCCCTGCAGCGCGCCGCGACATGGAAACGGCTGGAGTTGCGCGAAGCGCGCGATTGCCGGGTCGGCATCATGGGCTTGGGCGCGATCGGCCGGCAAGTGGCGCGGGCGCATCGGTCCTTGGCCTTCACGGTGCGCGGCTGGGCGCGAACCGCCCACAAAATCGACGGCGTCACCTGTTTCGAGGGCAATGGTGGGCTGGTGCCGTTCCTGGCCGAAACCGACATCCTGATCTGCCTGTTGCCGCTGACCCAAGAAACGCATGGCATCATTCATGCCCGCACCTTGGCACTGCTGCCCAAGGGCGCGCATTTCATCAACATCGCCCGCGGCGGGCATGTGCTGGATGCCGATCTGTTGGCGGCGATCGACAGCGGCCATATCTCGGGCGCCACCTTGGACGTGTTCAACGCCGAGCCGCTGCCGGCCGATCATCCGTTCTGGCGTCACCCCAAGATTCGCATGACGCCGCATATCGCGGGCCAAACCAACGCGCGTACCGCCTCGCCCGGCGTGGCGGAAAACATTCGCCGCCTGCGCGCCGGCGAGAAGTTACAAAACCTGATCGAACGCGCGGCGGGCTACTGACCATGCGGCTGGCGCTGATCATCGGCGGCGCCGAACCCGGCCATGACGGCATCGGCGATCACGCAGCACTATTGGCCGGCGAACTGATAGGGCGCGGCCACCAGGCCTGGCTGTTGGCGTTGAGCGATCCACAGGTCGATGGATTGCAAAGCCAGGCGCTGGTTTGGCACCGGCGCGAGATCCCGACTGTGCGCATTCCCCGCAGCTTGCCGGCCCGCGAGCGCTATGCACTGGCACGCGCCGCGCTCGACGAACGCGATGCCCAGGCCGTGTTATACGATCTCACCACCACCCATCACGAGCCGCGCGGCTTGGTCTGGTCCCTGGCGCCGGAGATGGCATCGTTGGCGACCGGACGGCGCAGCGCGGTGTTGGTGCATGAATACGCCTTGGGCAGCGAGCAAGGCGCCGGATTGAAACGCCAGCTCTGGGGCCGGCTGCAGCGCGCCGGCTTCCGCCGATTCGTGCGCCAACTCGACCAACCGCATCTGGCCGCCACCAATCTTCTCTACGCCACGATGATGCAACGCGACGGCTTGGCGGCCGAAGTGGTCGATCTTTACGGCAACGTTTCGTTGCACCCGGCGCCGCAAGACAATTGGTGTCATGCCCAGTTGCGCGCGGCCGGCATCGCGCCGCTAGGCCAGCGCGGTTATTACGTCGCCGGCTTCTTCGGCACGATCTACGACGGCGCCGATCTGCCGGCCGCGATTCCCGCGCTGCATGACGCCGCGCGCGCAGCCGATGGCCGTTTGGCCATTCTGTCGGTCGGTCATCTGGGCGCTGGCGAAAACCTGTGGCTGCAGTGGCAATCCCAATTCGGCCCCGGCACCGCTGCCGACATCCCATTCCTGGCTCTGGGACGGCGGGGCACCAATGAAGTCGCCGATTACATCCACGGTTTGGATCTGGGCTTGAGCACGGTGTCGATGTCCCTGGCCGGCAAGAGCGGCACCTTGGCGGCGTTCACCGATTTCGGCCTGCGCGCGCTGATGATCAACGACAGCGTTCATTATTCGTACATGCCGGACAGCACGATTTGCCTGCCGCAAGGCGCGCTCGCGCCAGGCCCTGCCACGACGGCGTTACTGACCAACCAGCCACTCCTGCCGCGCGTGTTTCGCCCGATGCCGACCTTGCAAACCACCGCCGATTGGGTCGAGCGTGTGCTGGGCTAAACCTCGATGCGCTGCTTGATCAGCGCATAGAACGCGCGCAGGCCTTGCGCCGCCGCACCAACCGGCTGGCCCGGCCGTTCGCTGTTGTTCCACGCCATCACGTCCATGTGGATCCAGGGCACAGTCGAGCGAACGAACTCCTCGAGGAATAGAGCCGCGGTGATGGCGCCGCCGAAATCGCCACCGACATTGTTCATGTCGGCCACTTTGCTGTCGAGGAAGCGGCGATAGGAGCGCCATAGCGGCAGGCGCCACAGCGGATCGTGCTGCGCTTCGGCCTGGCGCAGCAGCTCGTTGGCCAAGCTGTCGTCATTGACGAACACCGCCGGCAGTTCCGGCCCCAGGGCGACGCGCGCCGCCCCGGTCAAGGTGGCGCAGTCGATGATCAGCGCCGGCTGCTCGCCGGCTGCCTCGTACAGCGCGTCGCCCAAGATCAGCCGGCCCTCGGCATCGGTGTTGCCGATCTCGACCGTGATGCCCTTACGCGTCTGCAGCACGTCGAGCGGCCGGAACGCATCGCCCGACACGCTGTTCTCCACCGCCGGCACCAGCACGCGCAGGCGCAGCTTCAGCTTGGTGGCCATAATCATCGAGGCCAGCGCCAACACATGGGCAGCACCGCCCATGTCCTTTTTCATCAGCAGCATGCCGCCGGCCGGCTTCAGATCGAGCCCGCCGGTATCGAAGCACACGCCCTTGCCCACTAAGGTGATCTTGGGCGCATTGGCCGGGCCCCAAACCATGTCGATCAGACGCGGCGGGCGCGACGAGGCGCGGCCCACCGCATGCACCATGGGCCAGTTCTGCTTCAGCAGATCGTCGCCCACGATCACCTTGATCTTGGCGCCGTGTTGCTTGGCCAGCGCTTGCGCCGCCGCGGCCAGTTCGGCCGGTCCCATATCCGAAGCCGGCGTGTTGATCAGGTCGCGCGCCAGGAAATTGGCTTCGACCGTGGCCTCGACCAGCGCCCGATCAGCACCATCCGGCCACACTAGGCTGGCCGGCTTGGGCGTGTTGGCTTTGCTTTGGGCGGCCTTGTAGCGCGTGAAGCGATAGGCCGCTTGCGACCAGCCGATTGCCGCGGCGGTGGCGTGGTCCGGCGACAATTTATCGAGCAACCGATAGGCCCCGACCGGCACTCGCGCCGCTATCGATGCGTAAGCCATCGGATCGTCCGGCGGGTCGACCACCGCCACAACCTGGCCGATGCCGCCCTTGCCGCCCGGCAGCGCGGCTAGCTCGCCGGCCTTGCCGGTGAAACCATTGGCAGCCAGCCATTTTTCCACGGCGGCGGATTGGCGCTTGCGCCAGACTTTGACGGCGGAGGGCGCCAGCACCTGCAAAGGCGTGGCGGCTTGCGAGCGGGCGGTCATTGGCAGAGGCACGGGCGGCGTTCCTTTGTTATGGTGCGGCAATCCTGCCGGGTTTAACGAGTGGTGGAAAGATGGACGAGATCATCCTGGTCATTGGCAACAAGAACTATTCGTCGTGGTCGTTGCGCGGCTGGCTGATACTGAAAGCCACCGGCGCCAAGTTCCGCGAGGTGCTGGTGGCGCTCGACCAGCCCGACACTCGCCAACAGATCCTACAATATACTCCCTCGGCCCGCGTGCCGGTGCTGATCCACAAAGGCGTGTCGATCTGGGATTCCTTGGCGATCGGCGAATATTTAGCGGAGACCTTCCCGCAGGCCAAACTGTGGCCCAAAGACAAGGCGGCCCGTGCCCGTGCGCGTTCGGTCAGCGCCGAAATGCATTCCAGCTTCGCCGATCTGCGCCGCGAGGCGCCGATGAACATCCGCGGCCACTTCCCCAACCGCAAGCTCGATGTCCAGGCCGCGGCTGATATCCGCCGCCTGGTGACGCTATGGCGCGACTGCCGCGCCGAATTCGGCGAGAAACACAATCCCGACGAAGGCTATCTGTTCGGCCATTTCACCATCGCCGACGCCATGTTCACGCCGATCGCCACGCGGCTGCGCACCTACGAGGTCGCGCTCGACAACGCCACCGCCAGCTACGTCAATCGCGTGCTGTCCTCGCCGGCGATGAAAGAATGGGCTGCCGCAGCGCTGAAGGAAACCTGGCGCAACCCGAAATACGAATTCGACAGCGCCAGCTAGAAATGACCGATGCGCTGGCCAGGCGGATCCTCGATTTTTGGCTCAAGCCGCGCGATGCAGCGGGCCAACCACTCTATCGCCCGGAATGGTTCAAGCGCGACGATGCGCTCGATGCCGCCATCGCCGCGCAATTCAAGGATGCCGTCGAACAGGCGCTGGCCGGCAGACTCGATGCCATGGCGGAAGATACCGATGGCGCCTTGGCGCTGGTGATCCTGCTCGATCAAGTCCCGCGCAATCTCTATCGCGGCGCGGCAAAAGCCTTCGCCGGCGACGCACAGGCCTTGTACCTGGCCAAGCAGATCGTCGAGCGCGGTTGGGATCGCGCGCTGCCGCTCTATAGCCGCATGTTCGTCTATCTGCCGTTCGAGCACAGCGAAAGCCGGGAAGACCAGGAGCGCTCGGTGCAACTCGTCGCCGACCTGCACGACGACAATCTTAGCAAATACGCTATCGGCCATCGCGACATCGTCGCCCGCTTCAGCCGCTTTCCCCACCGCAACGCCACCTTGGGCCGCGCCAGCACGGCAGAGGAAATCGAATTCCTCAAGCAGCCGGGCTCGTCGTTCTAGGCCGATGATTCCGCCAGTACGTGACGATAAAGCTCAGCCGCGGCCGCGTTGAACGCCACCATGACGATGCGTTGCGGCTCGCGCTCTTCAGCCAGCCAGCGCAAAGCTTCGCCGAAGGCGATATGCGCCGCCCGTTCGGCCGGGTAGCCATAGACGCCGGTGCTGATGCCGGGAAATGCAATCGAGTGCAGACCATGCTGCGCGGCCTGCAGCAACGAATTGCGATAACACGCGGCCAGCAGTTCAGGCTCGCCTTTGGCGCCGCCCTGCCACACCGGACCCACGGTGTGGATCACGTGCTTGGCCGGTAGAAGATAGCCAGCTGTGATCTTGGCCTGGCCAGTCTCGCAGCCATGCAGCATCCGGCATTCCATCACCAACCCCGGCCCCGCGGCGCGGTGGATCGCGCCATCGACCCCGCCACCTCCCAGCAACGAGGAGTTAGCGGCGTTGACGATGGCGTCGACTTGCAACTTTGTAATGTCGCCTTCGACAATTTCAATGCCGGAAGATTGGCTCATGTGAAGTCATCCCAACGGTGGAGCGGCGCGCGCTTCGAATGTTAGAAAATAATCGTCACACCGGAAGCGACCGCATTCTTATGCGGGCGCTGTCCGGGCCCATGTCGATCCATAGCTAGGCCGTCATTTGTCGAATGATGGACCCCGGCTCTCGCTGCGCTCGGCCAGGGTGACGATTTTTGTTGCGACCCTGCGTTACTGCTATTCGATCAGCATAAAATCTCGGGCGATGGTGCCGCTCAAGGTCTGGATCTGCTCGATGAATTCAGTCAGGTATTCGTGCAACCCTTGCACGAACACCTCCTCGATTCGGCCGTAGCGCAATTGCGAGTGCAGCTCCAAGGCCAGGCGGGTCGAGGGATAGTCGCGGCTATAGGATTCGCGCAACGACGTCAGGATCTCGCGGATTTCGTTGAAGCTGGCCAGCAACGAACGCGGCATATCGCTGCGCAAGATCAGCAGCTCCGCCACTTGCATCGGCTTGATGACGTCGCGATAGAGATTGCGATAGGCGCGAAACGCCGAGACCGAGCGCAGCAGCGCGCCCCATTGATAGTAATCGAGCGCGCCGCCCACATCTTCAGGCCGCGGCAGCAGCACGTGATATTTCACGTCGAGCAGGCGGGCGGTACAATCGGCGCGCTCCAGGAAGGTGCCCAGCCGCACGAAGCGAAACGCCTCGTCGCGCAACATAGTGCCGTAGGTCACGCCACGGAATAGATGGCTGCGCTCCTTGACCCAATCGAAGAAAGTGCGTGGGCCCATCGCCTCAAGTCGGTTGTAGGTCAGATCGCGCACCTCGAGCCAGGTCGCGTTCATGCTCTCCCACATTTCCGAGGTGATCTGCACCCGCATCGAGCGCGCGTTCTCGCGCGCCGCGCCCATGCAGGAATAGATGCTGGACGGGTTGTCGCGATCCAGCGCCAGATATTCCATCACGTTGCGCGCCGTAACATCGAGGCTCTTTTCAGCGAACGGCTTTTCGGCGCCGGCAATGATTAGCGCGGGCTCCCACAAAGTATGTTGCGCCCCGGGCGCCGCCGGCAACAACGACATGCGATAAGACACGTCGAGGATGCGCGCCATATTCTCGGCGCGCTCGGTGTAGCGCGCCATCCAGTAGAGATTGTCGGCTGCGCGCGCCAGCATGTCAGGCTTCCAAAACCCAGGTATCCTTGGTGCCGCCGCCCTGGCTGGAATTGACCACCAGCGAACCTTGGCGCAAGGCCACGCGGGTCAGCCCGCCCGGCACCAGCCGCACTTCGTCGGTGCCGCTCAGCACGAACGGCCGCAAATCGACATGGCGCGGCGCCACGCCGTCCTCGACGAAAGTGGGACAGGTCGAAAGCGCTAGGGTTGGCTGGGCGATGAAGCCGGACGGGTCGGCCACGATGCGCGCCTTGTAGGCTTCGATCTCCTTGGCGCTGGCGCGCGGACCCACCAACATGCCGTAGCCGCCCGAACCGTGGACTTCCTTGACCACCAGTTCCGGCAAATGCTCGAGCACGTATTTCAGATCGTCCGGCCGGCGCAACGCATAAGTCGGCACGTTGTTGAGGATCGGCTCCTCGCCCAGATAGAAGCGCACCATCTCCGGCACGTAAACATAAATCGCCTTGTCGTCGGCGATGCCAGTGCCCACTGCGTTGGCCAGCTGCACGTTGCCGGCGCGATAAGCGCGGATCAGGCCGGGCACGCCCAACACCGAACCCTTGTTGAAAGCTTCGGGATCGATGAAATCGTCGTCGATGCGGCGGTAGATGACGTCGACGCGCTTCAGCCCGGCGGCGGTGCGCATGAACACCTGATCGTCGCGCACCACCAGGTCCTGGCCCTCGACCAGTTCGATGCCCATCTGCTCGGCCAGGAACACGTGCTCGAAGTAAGCGCTGTTGTAGGAGCCCGGCGTCATCAGTACCACGGTGGGGTCGGCACCCGCGCGCGCCGGCGCCACCGAGCGCAAGGTCTTGAGCAATTCGTCGGGATAATGCCCGACTGGCGAGACCCGGTTCTGCGCGAACAGCTCGGGGAACAACCGCATCATGATCTCGCGGTCTTCCAGCATGTACGATACGCCCGAGGGCGTGCGCAGATTGTCTTCCAGTACGTAGAATTCGTTTTCGCTGGTGCGCACCACGTCGATGCCGGCGACGTGGGTGTAGATGCCGCCCGGCAAGTCGATGCCCATCATTTCGGGCCGGAACAACTCGTTGTTCAGCACCAGCTCCGATGGCACCTTGCCGGCTTTGAGAATTTCTTGGTCGTGATAGACGTCGTGCAGAAAAGCGTTGAGCGCCTTGACCCGTTGCGTCAGGCCGCGTTGCAGCGACTGCCATTCCGACGCCGCCAGCACGCGCGGGATGATGTCGAAGGGAATCAGCCGCTCGCGGTCGCCGCCTTCGCTATAGACGGCGAAGGTGATGCCGAGGCGGCGGAACAAGGCGTCGGCTTCGTCGCGCTTGCGCTTGAAGATCTCAGCCGGCGTGTAGCGCAGCCACTCCGACAGGCCTCGATAGGCCTCACGCGCGAGCCCGCCCGGCACGCTCATTTCGTCGAAGGGGAGTTTGCCGTTAACCTCGGTCAAGAATCAGCCTTTCCGCTACCACACCATGCCCCAGACGGTTTGGGCCGGATATGAGCCGAACCCGGGCCTGAATATCCCCGCTATCTCCGTCGCCAACAGCCGGAAAAACGCAAACATCGTGCCATGTCGAATGGCACGGGGCCACTGCGACGCCTGCGGCAAGTCGCGACAATGTCCGTTACCGAGACCCGGAAAACGAAAACGGCGGGATCAACCCGCCGCTTATGCCGAATTATTGAGCAATCTACTGCCAGCGCAACTACCAGCGCCGCACCGGACCGACATCGAGATGCACGAAGTTGCTGCGCGGATAGAAGCCGACGCCGCCCTTGGCCATGCGCACCGCCGTGTCGCGCACCGCGCGCAGGTTGCGGCCGGGTACGCGCAGGTCAACCGCCATGCCGTCCATGTGATAGGAATTCTTGGCGACGCCGCGCGAATGGGCGGCCATCTCCTCGTTGGTCTCCTGCGAGCGGAAGCCCGAGACCACTTGGTAAGGTGCTGTAACGTTTAGCTTTTGCCGCAACGCGACCAGCAAATCGAGCAGATCGGTGTGGATGTCGTGGGTTTGCCCGTTATGGGGATCGCGCAGCAGGAAGCTGATGCTATCGAGCGCCGAGGCATCGATCGCGCCGTTCTCGTTGTAGGTGAAATTGCCGCTTTCACCGGTATTCAGGTTGATCATCGCCAGCGATTTGATCGCCGGGTTGGGCTTGGTCACGATCGAGGGCGCGGCCAAAACCGGCGTGGAAACGACGCTGGCCGCGGCGGCCAGGGTCAAAGTTGCGGCAGAAAACATAAAGAATTGGCGTCGGCCAAGTGCGCTTTGCTTGGTCATAAGCTCCCCAATTTGACGGCTTCTCGCTTAGGCCCAAAAGCCGTCGCGCGAAGGAAAGCTAACCCATGAAGAAATCAGGGGCAACCCCTGGAATTCCTTCTGCCGTCAAACGTATGCAGCAATCTTGGCAGATTTACCGCGCGCCGACCGAAACGCCGGCTTTCCCCACCGCCGCGCCGGGTTTGGCCCCCTCGGTGCTGGGCTTGCCGGCGTCGGCCGAGGGCGGCGGCGGCGCGAACATCATCTGATCGGCCGGCAGGACGCCTTCGCGCAGCTTGGCCACCGCCACATTGAGACGCCAGTCGCGCCCATAGGTGTCGTCGCGGAAATGCACCTGATCGTCGCGGCCAACGTAAACGGTTTGATAGAACAGGAAGATCGGTACGCTCTTGGCCAGCATGATGCGCTGGGTCTCGCCGGTGGCGATGGCGTCGTCGAGCGCCTGGGCGCTCCATTGCGGATTGTTGCGCAGCAGGTAGCTGGCCAGCACGCGCGGATTTTCCACCCGCACGCAACCATGGCTGAAGAACCGGTCGCCCAGCGCGAACAGCCGGCGGTCCGGCGTGTCGTGCAAATAGACGTCGAACTTGTTGGGCATCTCGAACACCACCAGACCCAAAGCGGTGGCCGGGCCGGCCAGCTGGCGCAGCACGAAGGGGAAGTAGTTCTTGGTGTAGCGCGTCCAGTCGAGCGCCAACCCTTGCGGATCGTCGTCGCGGTTGAGAATCACCATGTTCTGCTTGGCCAAGTAGCTGGGATCGCGCTGCAGATGGGGCAGGATTTCCTTGGTGGCGATCGAATTTGGGATGGTCCAGGGCGGGTTGAGCTGCAACGAGGAAAACCGCGCCGCCACCACCGGGGTGGGGTGATCGGCGGTGCCGACGATGACGCGGGCGGTGAACACCGGCTGGCCGTCTTCCAGCATTTCCGCCTCGTTGGCCGCGACGTTGACGAAGATCGCGGTGCTGGGCAGATCGCGCGGCAGGCTGCGCAGGCGCTCCAAGGTCGCCAGCAATTGCTGCACTCGGGTGGCGCGCGAGGTGTTCATCACCAGCATCGTGCGGCCGCCGACCAACCCGTCGGGATCGAGCCCGTAACGCATTTGGAATTTCTTCAGCGCCGCCGTCAGCTTCTCGTCCAGCACATTGCCCTCGGCCTGGTCCGCCGTCAGATCGCCATCGGCGATCAGGCGCTGGCGCACCGCCAGCAACCGATCGTCGGTGGCGCCCTTCTTGATCGCGGCGCCGGGCATGACGCTAGGCCAGGGATCGGCCGCGACGCCGTCGCGCCAAAGCTTCAAGGTCTGCACCAGCCGCGCGTAATCGGGGCGGGACGGAGGCAGTGCAGCCAGCAGCGCGCGGAAATCGTCCTTGCCAGCGACTTTGGCCAGCGCCGCCACGGCATCGAATGGCGTCGGCTGCACCGACCAATCGGCCTCGACCGAGGACAACCGCACCCGGCCCATACGCATATGGGTGGCGTAACGCAGGAACGCGTCGGACAGCAG
>JBBSNV010000022.1:0-10991 GCA_038260375.1 Reyranellales bacterium | reverse complement strand
GCCCAGACTTGGGGCCAGCCGCCGCATCGCCGGGGAGTAGTTGCATGACCATCGCCAGCGCCGAAAAGCCGCTGCTCAGTGAGACCATCACTCGTCTGCGCTATCGCTATTGGCCCGACCATCTGCTGGGCGAGATCCTGTCCAAGCGCTGGACCGAGACAGCAATCCCGGTGATCGTGCTGCTGATTGCGGCCTTCGGCCTTAGCCAGGCGATTCCCAATTTCCTGTCGGCCACCGCTCTGGCCGATCAAGGCCGCCAGGCCGGCGAAATCGGCTTCGTCGTGTTTGGCATGGCGCTGGTCATGATTGTGGGCGGCATCGATCTGTCGGTGGGCTCGACCTTCGCGTTGACCAATTTCGTCGCGCTTTATTGCATGCATGTCCTGAAAATGCCGGTGCTCGAGGCGGTGCCGATCACTTTGGTGGCGGGCGCCGCATTGGGCGCGGTCAACGGCATCTTGATCGGCTATTTCCGTCTGCGCGCCTTCATCACCACCCTGATCACCCTGATCATCTATCGCGCCATCTATGATTTGCTGATCCAGCAATATTCGACCCAAATCGCCGGCGGCTTCCCCGATTCCACACTCTGGAACTTCATGGGCGACGGCTCGGTATTGGGCTTCCCCATCGTGTTGCTGATCTATATCGCCGTGGCGATTTTCGGCCACGTGTTTCTGACCCGACTGCGGCCGGGCTGGCACATCACCGCGATCGGCGGCTCGCGCCGCTCGGCCTATAACAGCGGCATCGCCGTGCGCCGCACTATCGCGATGTGCTATGTCGCCTCCGGCGTGCTGACCGCGTTGGGCGGCATCTTCTTTGCTGCGCGGCTGGCCACGGTGGGCGGCGACATTGGGGTCCAATTGGAAGTCCAGGTGCTGACCGCCGCCGTGCTGGGCGGCATCAGCCTAGGCGGCGGCAAGGGCTCGGTGGTCAAAGCGATGGTCGGCACCTTGATCGTGCTGCTGATCACCAACGGGCTGGTCACCATGTCGGCGCCAGGCGGCGTCACGCGCATGGTACTGGCGGGTATTCTAATTCTGGCCGCGGTGATCGATATTCGTTGGCTGAAAAATCGCCACCGTATCATTTCCAAGGTCTATGTCAGCCCGACCTATCACGGCATGCCGCCGTTGCCTTCGACGGCGCGCGACAGCGGTACGCCGTTTGCGCAGAACGACAAGCTGCGCGACGTGGAAGAGATCGGCGTGGGCGAAATCGAAGCACCGGAGGACGTGCTGCTCGACCGTCACGACAATTTGTTCGCGGGATCGCGCCACGGCGACATCATCCGCTTCTTCCCGCCCGACTATAAGAAGTGGGAAATCTATGCCCATATCGGCGGCCAGCCGCTGGGCATGGCGTTCGATAAAAAGGACAATCTCTATATTTGCATCGGTGGCATGGGGCTGTATCGCGTCACGCCCAACCGGAAAGTGGAAAAGGCGACCGACGAAACCAACCGCTCCTGGACCTCGATCAACGACGATAGCCGCCTGCGCCTGGCCGACGATCTGGATATCGCCGACGATGGGCGCATCTTCTTCTCCGAGGCCACCATTCGCTACGAGATGCACGAATGGCCGGTCGATGGGCTGGAAGCGCGCGGCAACGGCCGCATCATCTGCTACGACCCCAATACCGAAAAGACCCACACCGTCATCGACGGACTGAAATTCCCCAACGGCGTGTGCATCGCCTCCGACGGTCAATCGTTCCTGTTCGCCGAGACCTGGGGCTGCACGGTCAAGCGTCATTATTTCGACGGCCCAAAGAAGGGCAAGACCGAGATGGTGATGGATAATCTTCCCGGTTATCCCGACAACATCAACACCTCGTCTGACGGCAATTACTGGCTGGCCATGGTCGGCATGCTCTGCCCGGCACTCGATCTAGCCTGGCGCATGCCGGCGTTCCGCAAGCGCATGGCCAAGCAGGTGCCGGTCGACGAGTGGCTGTTCCCCAACATCAACACCGGCTGCGTCATCAAGTTCAACGAAAAGGGCGAGGTGCTGGAATCGCTGTGGGATCTGGGCGGCGTCAACCACCCGATGATCACCTCGATGCGCGAGCCCAAAGGCCATCTCTATCTCGGCGGCATCCTGAACAACCGCAGCGGCCGCGAGAAGCTGCCCGATGCCGATCCGAATTTCGTGCAATACGATGTGCGCTGGGGCAAAAAATGATCGCCGTGCTGAAAGGTTGGACCGACCGCTTTCTCGGCCGGGGAGAAGCTGCGACGACGGTGCCGCCATTCGACGGCGCGCTGAAGCCCAACCGGGCGCTGGAAGATGCGCAAATCCTGCTACAGCTCGATGCGCCCGACGATCTGGCGAGCGACGGCGCTTCGGTGTTCGCCAGCGACGGCAATCGTGTGCTGCGACTGGACGGGGGCAATGCCAGCGAAGTGCAGCGGTTCGATCGGCCGGTCACCGCCTTGGCCTGTTTGCCGGGGGGCGGCTTGGCGGTGGCGCTCGACGGCAAGGAAGTGCGCATCGTAGGCGGCCCGCATGACGGCAAGAGCTGGCAAGACGTGGCTGGTGCACTGGTCTCGGTCAACGCCATCTCAGCTACACCCGACGGCAAGCTGCTGGTCACCGAAGGCTCGCGCCATCAGCCGTACCAGAACTGGTGTCACGATCTGATGGAACTGGGCAAAACCGGCCGGCTGCTCGAACTTGATCCGGCCAGCGGCGGCGGTCGCGAATTGGCGCGCGATCTGGGCTTTGCTTACGGCGCTTGCCAGGTCGGTGGCGGTGCCTGGGTGTCGGAATCCTGGCGCCATCGCGTGCGCCAAGTGGGTGGGGCGGGCAACATGGTGCTGGATCGCCTGCCGGCCTATCCGTCGCGCATCACGTCTGCGTCGAACGGCGATGTATGGCTGACCGCCTTCACCGCGCGCACGCAGTTGGTCGAGTTCATCTTGCGTGAGCCCGCCTATCGCAAGCGCATGATGGTCGAGATCGAGCCACAATATTGGGTGGCGCCGGCGCTGACCTCGGGCAACACCTTCTTGGAACCGATGCAGGGCGCACACATCAAGACCATGGGTATCCTCAAGCCCTGGGCGCCGCCGCGCTCCTACGGCCTGGTGATCCGCGTGTCGGCGGACGGGCTGCCGCGCTATTCGCTGCACAGCCGGGTCGACGGCAAGAATCACGGCGTGACGGCGGTGGTCGAATGCCAGGGCGCGCTCTACGTGCTGGCCAAAGGCCCCAAGCGCATCTTGAAGCTGTCGATCGCGGACGCGGAACGGAGTTTGTCGGCATGAGTACCCCGATCCTGGAGCTGCGCAAGGCGACCAAGAAATATGCCGGGGTGCCGGCGATCGAGGACGTCGATTTCGCGCTGGAGAAGGGCGAGATCCACGCCATCGTCGGTGAGAACGGCGCTGGCAAATCGACCCTGACCAAAATAATGGCCGGCGTGGTCAATCTCACCTCGGGCCAGATGCTGATCGACGGCAAGCAGGTCAATCTGCGCACGCCGGTCGAGGCGCGCGATTTGGGCATCGCCATGGTGTTCCAGGAGAACAGCCTGGTGCCGACCATGACGGTGGCGCAGAACCTGTTCCTGGGGCAGGAGAAATATTTCAACCGCCTGCGCGGCATCTACATCGCCGCGCAGCAATTCATGCAGTCGCTCAATTTCGACGTGGCGCCGACCGCCGTGGTCAGCCTGCTGGGCGCGGCCAAGAAGCAGATGGTCGAGATCGCGCGCGCAGTTTTGCACAATGCCAAGGTCATCATCTTCGACGAACCGACTGCTTCACTGACGCCGGAAGAGAAGAAATACTTCTTCGACCTGGTGCTCGATCTGAAGAAGCGCGGCGTGTCGGTGATCTTCATTTCGCATGCGCTGGAAGAGGCGCTGCTGATCGCCGATCGCATCACCATCCTGCGCGACGGTAAGCATGTCGTCACCGACGACAAGAACAAGTTCGACCGCGCCCGAATCGTGCAGGCCATGGTCGGCCGCGATCTGTCGCAGACCCTTTACGGCCAGCGCAAGGCCAAGGTACGGCCTGCCGGCAAACGCGTGCTGTCGGTGCAGAATCTGCGCATGGCGGCGATGGTCAAGAACAACTCGCTGTCGGTGTTTGCCGGCCAAGTGACCGGCGTGTTCGGCCTGGTCGGCGCCGGCCGCACCGAGACATTCAAGGTGGTGGCGGGTGTGATCAAGCGTGACTTCTTCCACGGCGGCGAGGTGCTGCTGCACGACAAGCCGGTGCGCTATCGCGTGCCGGCGCCGGCAATCCGCGACGGCATCGCTTACGTCACCGAGGAGCGCAAGGTCGAAGGCTTCTTCGAGACCATGTCGATCTCCAACAACATCTATATGGGGCTGCTGGCTAAGCTGCGTGGCAAGCGCAAGTTACTGTCCGGCAGCGAAGCCAAATCGGTCGGCCAACAATGGATCAAGGCGCTCAACATCCGCGCCATTAGCGCCGACGTGAAGGCGGTCGAGCTATCGGGCGGCAACCAGCAGAAAGTGGTGATCGCCAAGTCGCTGGTGCAGGAGCCCGAGTTGATCATCTTCGACGAGCCGACCCGCGGCGTCGATGTCGGCGCCATCACCGAGATCCACCAGCTCATCAACAATTTGGCCGATGAAGGCAAGGCGGTGGTGGTGATCTCGTCCTATTTGCCCGAGATCATGTCGATCTCCGACCGCATCCTGGTGTGCCGTCAGGGCAAGGTGGTGGAGGAATATTCCGGCGTGGAAGCGACTGAAGAAAAGATCATGTACGCTGCCATTCACTAAGCCTTCGTCATGCTGAGCGCAGCGAAGCATCTTGCTTCAACTAGATAGGTAAGCGTTGTAGCAGCAAGATCCTTCGCTACGCTCAGAATGACGGTTTACATGAACAGCTTCTGCGGCGTTACCGGCATGCCCTTATAGATGTCGGCAACGAACTCGCCATAGCCGTTATAGATCAGGGTTGGCACGCGCTCGTTGGTGGTCAGCACTTTCTCGGTCGCCTGGCTCCAGCGCGGATGCGAGAACTCGGGATTGACGTTGGCCCAGAAGCCGTACTCGCTCGGCCCCAGTTTTTCCCAGAACGTTTCCGGCCGCTTATCGGTGAAGGTGAAGCTGACGATCGACTTGACCGATTTGAAGCCGTATTTCCATGGCACGGTCAGGCGCAGCGGCGCGCCGTTTTGCTTGGGAATGGGATGGCCGTACATGCCGGTCGAGATAAAGGCCAACTCGTTGGTGGCCTCGGCCATCGATAGGCCTTCGGTATAGGGATAGGGGTAGAACAGGCTAGCCTGCTCGGGTGCGACCTTCGGGTTCATGAAAGTCTGCATCTTAAGATAGGTAGCGCCCGATAGCGGCTTGGCCAGCTCGACCAGCGACTTCAGCGGGAAGCCGCTCCATGGCACGGCCATCGACCAAGCCTCGACACAGCGATGGCGATAGAGCCGCGTCTCGAGCGGCATCTTGGCCAGCAGATCGTCGATGCCGAGTTCGAACGGCTTTTCCACCATGCCGTCGAACTTCACCATCCAGGGCCGGATCGGCAGTTTTTGCGCGTCCTTCCAGATGTATTTGTCGGTGCCGAATTCGTAGTAGTTGTTGTACTGGGTGGCGTCCTTCTCGGCGGTCAGCGGCCGGTCGAGCTTGTATTTCTCGTTGGCTTTGGCCGGATAAAGCTTGGTCGAAGGATCGACCTCTTCGGCGCGGGCCCGGCTCAACGGCAGCATGCCGGCGGCGGCCAGCAGAGTACCGGCGGCCGCGGTCTTAATCAGCTCGCGGCGATTGAGATAGACGCTTTCGGGCGTGGCGGCGCTTTCGGGCATTTCCCAACCGCGCTTGCGCTTGATCAGCATTGCAACTCTCCTGAAACGACGATGAGCCTGGATGTTAGAACGGGCGCGGGTCGCGGCAAGTCACCATGGCGTGACTAGCTTGTGTGCTTGCCGGCTGGGCTGTGACGCAAACCCAGCCAATGGAATACCTCGTCCATTAGGAACATCGGCCCGATCAACGCCTGGAATAGATTGGTCAGCAGCGCTGGGCGCTTGCCCTCATAGACATGGCCGACCAATTGGAATGCCCAGCCGCCGATGAAGAACGCGGCGAACACCATCCAGCCGGTGGTGCGGTCGAGCCCCGCCACCCATTCGGCGACCAGCCAGAACGCAAACAGCACGATGGCCATGGCCGCCCCGATCGCCACGTCTAGGGTCAGCCACAACGCCAGGACTGCGGCCGCCACCACCAACGCCAGGCTGATATTGGTGCCGCCGATGTCGAAGCGCACGAAAGCCAGCGGTACCAGGATGGAAAATACGATGGCCGGGATGCCGATGAAATGAGTGGCGCGGTTGCGCGCGTCGCGGTGATAGCTGGCATACATCGCCATCTGGCGCTGGAATAACGACGAGGTGGCCATGGCTCGCTCCTTTGTTGCGCCATTGTAGCGCATGCGGCTTGGCTGAGCGACTGCAACAAAAAAGGGCGGAAAATGCCGCCCTTTTCTGCAATCGTAGGCGAATGTTCAGTTTAGCGACGCACAGGCGCGCTGGATGCGACGGCAGGCTTCTTCCAACGCCTCGGTTGAGGTGGCGTAGGAAATGCGGAAGAACGGCGCCAAGCCGAAAGCCGAGCCTTGCACCACCGCCACGCCTTCGCTTTCCAGCAGATAGGCGACGAAGTCGGTGTCTGTCTCCAGCACTTTGCCTTGCGGCGTTTTCTTGCCGATCACGCCGGCGCAGGACGGAAACACGTAGAACGCGCCTTCCGGGCGGTGGCAGGTCAGGCCTTTGGCTTGGTTGAGCATCGAAACGACAAGATCACGTCGTTCTTTGAACACCTTGTTTTGGCGCGGAATGAAGTCTTCCGTGCCGGTCAGCGCCGCCACCGACGCCGCCTGGCTGATCGACGAAGCGTTAGAGGTGCTTTGCGACTGCACCGTGTCCATCGCCTTGATCAGCGCGGCCGGGCCTGCGGCATAGCCGATGCGCCAGCCGGTCATGCAATAGGCCTTGGACACGCCGTTCATGGTCAGGGTGCGGTCGTGGAGCTTGGGTTCGACCTGGGCTGGCGTGAAGAATTTGAAATCGTCGTAGACGATCTTTTCGTACATGTCGTCGGTCAGCACCCAAACCTGCGGGTGACGCACCAGCACGTCGGTCAGCGCCTTCATCTCGTCGTAGGAATAGGCGGCACCGGTCGGGTTGCTGGGCGAGTTCAGGATCACCCATTTGGTCTTGAGCGTGATGGCAGCCTCGAAATCGGCTGCCTGCATCTTGAAGCCCTTGCTCTCCGGGCATTCGACGATCACCGGCGTGCCATCGGCCAACAGCACCATGTCGGGATACGACACCCAATAGGGCGCCGGGATGATCACTTCGTCGCCCTGGTCCAAGGTGGCCATCAGCGCGTTGTAGATCACCTGCTTGCCGCCGTTGCCGACAATCACCTGGTTGGGCTTGTAGTCCAGTCCATGATCGCGCTTGAACTTGGCGCACACCGCAGTGCGCAACGCCACCGTGCCTGCGGTCCGCGTGTATTTGGTGTCGCCCGCCTGCATGGCCTTGATCGCGGCGTCTTTGATGTGCTGCGGCGTGTCGAAATCGGGTTCGCCCGCGCCCAGCCCGATCACGTCGCGGCCTTCGGCTTTCAGCTCGGCGGCGCGGGTGGTGACGGCGATGGTGGGTGAAGGCTTGATGCGAGCTAGACGTTGCGACAGAAAGGCCATTTTCAGCTCCAAAAGGACGAACGCGGCGGACCTTAACCCTGGGAAACCGGGCCTGCAAGCCAGCCGGGCCGCGCCTTGAGGCTCCCACCTGTGCAAAATCCGCAAAGGGCGTGCGGTCGCCGCCGCCGGTTGCCTTATGGCGTGTCAGCCGACAGCATGGCGCCAGAGGAACAGGGGAAGCATCCAATGAAACAGGTTCAATTCAGCCGCTTCGGCGTGCCGCATGAGGTGGCCGAGTGCGCCGAGGTGCCCGATCTCGGCGCGCCGGGCGCGGACGAGGTGGTGTTCGAGGTGCTGGCCTTCCCGATCAACCCGGCCGATCTGTCGCTGTTCACCGGCCGCTATGCCGCCAAGCCGCCGCTGCCGGCGACACCGGGTGCCGAATGCATCGGCCGTATCACGGCGGTCGGCGCCAACGTGAAGCATGTGAAGCCGGGCGACAGGGTTATCAACATGCTGCGCGAGAATTGGACCCAGTGCCGCAAAGTGCCGGCCGCCAGCGCCATCAAGGTGCGCGACGATATCGACGTGCAACAAGCGGCGATGCTGCGCATCAACCCGCCCACCGCATTGCTGTTGCTCGACGACGTGGTGAAATTGAAGCCCGGCGATTGGATTGTGCAGAACGGCGCCAACTCGGCGGTCGGCAAAATCCTGATCGGCCTGGCCAAGGAGCGCGGCCTGCGCACCATCAACGTGGTGCGCCGCGAGGCGTTGCGCGGCCTGATCACCGGCCTGGGTGGCGATGCGGTGGTGGTCGATGGGCCGGACCTGGCGCAGCGCATCCGTGCAGCGGCCGGCGGCGCGCCGGTGGTCTACGCGGTCGATTGCATCGGCGGGCCGGCGACCAAGCTCATGGTCGATGCCGTGACCGATAACGGCACGGCCTGCGTCTATGGCGGCTTGTCGGGCGAGGACAGCCAGGTGCCGACCTTGGCGCTGGTCTATCGCGGCGTGAATGTGACCGGCTTCATGCTGGGGCGTTTCTTAAGCAAGCGCTCACCGCAAGAGATCGCGGCGCTCTACGACAAATTGGCGCAACGCATCGCCGACAAGAAGATCGACGTCACGGTCGAGCAGATTTATCCAATCGAACAAATCCAGGCGGCCTTGGCCCATGCCGAACGCGGCGGGCGCGACGGCAAGATATTGGTGGCGCCGAACGGCTTGCCGCGATGAGCGAACCGATCATCGCCGACGAGTTCTGCCCGTTCGCGGCGGAGCTGCGCGCAGCGTTCGATGCGCATTTCGCCGATCCTTACGCCATGAACATGCAAGCGCATGGCGTGTGGAACTACTGGTACGTGCCCGGCAAGTACACCTATCTGCGTAGTGCGCCGTCGCGGGTGTTGGGCGATGATTTGGCGCAACGCTTCCTGGCCAGTTTGCGCGACTGGGCCCTGCGCCATACCGGGCTGGTGCCGGTCTCGCCGTTGCTGTCGCTTTACGTAGCCGGTTGCCATCAGGCGCTGCACAACGACGCCGCTAACGGCCGGCTAGGCTTCGTTTATTCGCTGACCAATTGGCGCGAGCGAAAGTTCGATGGCGGCGAAACTTTGCTGTTGAAGCAAGGCGAGGCGACAGGGCCGGCCGGCCGCACTGAATTGTTCGATTTGATCGAGCCCTTGTTCAACCGCTTGCTGTTGTTCGACGACTGCCGGCCGCACGGCGTGGCGACTGTGGCGGGACCGATGGACCCGCGCCAGGGCCGGGTGGTGTTGCACGGCCATCTGGTCGAGCAAGGCGTGCAGGTGCTGGAGGGCAAGCCCGACCCGGCGTTGCGCCAGAGTCTGGATCGCGCATTGGCCATGGCGCAGGCGGTGGCGGCGCGGCGTGGCGATTTGCACGGGGTGGTGACGTTCCGGCTTCAGGCCGGCGTTTCCCCGACCGTGCTGATCGATCTGGTTGGCGATGCGGTGGTCAATGACATAGCCAAGCTGTTTGCAAGCGTGGATGTGGGATCATGCAGCCTTGTGGTGCCGGTCAGCTTCGACACTAGGCCACGTGACGCCAGCTAGGCTGCGCTGTCGATCGGCGACAGTTCGACCGACACGGCGAAGGTCTGGCTGCCGCCGCCCAGGATCACGCCGCGCACCGGGCTGACATCGTAAAAGTCGCGGCCCCAACCCAACAGCACGTGTTGGTCGGCCACCACCAAATCGTTGGTGGGATCGACATCGATCCAGCCCGCAGCGCCGCACCACACCGAGACCCAGGCATGCGAGGCATCGGCGCCGCGTAAGGCTTTCTGGTCCGGCCGGGGCCGGGTGCGGATATAGCCGGACACATAGCGCGCCGCCAAACCCAAGGAGCGCAGGCAGCCGATCTGCAGCTGGGCGAAGTCCTGGCACACGCCGCGGCGTTTGTTCAGCACCTGTAGCAATGGCGTGGAAATATCGGTGGCGCCGGGATCGTAGGCGAAATCGCGCTTGATGCGATGCGTCAGGTCGATCACCGCATCGAGAATGGGACGTCCGGCATTGAACGAGGGCCGCGCATAGTCGAGCAGGCCGGGATGCGCCGCCACCAGCTGCGAGTTTTGCACGAACTCGTTGGCTTCGACTGCTTGCGGGAAGCCGTCGCCGTTCAGCGCTTGCGCCACTTGCTCCCAGGCTTCGGTCGAGAGCGGATCGGGTGGGGTGGGGAAAGCGACGTCGACTTCGGCGCGCATCTCGACCGAGAAATGGTCGTGCGTCTCGTTCAGCATCAGCCGGCCGATATTGTTGCCGAAATGATCGACGCCTTCTTCGGTCTCGGCCGAACGCGGCGAGGAAACGATTTCGCTATGTTTGACTTTCTGGAACGGCAGGCTGCGCGGGCGCAAATGCAGCACATGCCAAGCCAGATCGACCGCGCTGGCGTAGCGATAGGAGGTGCGGTGAGTCAGTTTGTATTGCATGTCGCAATCCGCCCCTACATTCGCTCTATTATATCCGAGTGGCGGCCCGCGCCGAGCCCAAGGCTTGGGCCGCCGGCACGTGGGTGAAATAGGCGCGGGTGATGGCGGTGGACAGATCGTGCAGTCCGTTGCCGGTTTCTTCCAACAGGTCGCGCAGCATTGCCAAGGTCGGGCTGTCCCGATTGAGGCTGCGCTCGTCGGTATCGAAGCGGCTGGTTACGGTGCTCAGATCGCGCACGATCTGCGACACCGGCAGGATGGTCAACGCGCCGGGGCGGCGTGGCAACTCGGCCAGGTTTTCGTCCAGCCGCAGCAATTGGAACGCCAAGGAGCGCGGATTGGTGTCGTCGGCCAACACCAAATCCAGCACTGGCGCCGGCT
>JBBSNV010000021.1:0-11132 GCA_038260375.1 Reyranellales bacterium | reverse complement strand
TGCGAGTGTCGAGCGAAAGCGGCAACGCCATGCTCTTGTATAAAATTCAGTTTTCTGTGGGGCGAAAGCCGGCTTGCGCACAAACGCTCCACCGCTCATCCACAGCTTCTTGCACCGGTATGAGGGGCGGCGTTGAAATGCCTCGCGAATATCGCGTCTGACCACACGCAAAGGCGAAACCGACCGCGCCGCAGCTAAGCTGGCGTTGGGTGACGCCTGTGCTGCTATGGCGGCAATTCTGCTAGAGCGGATCAGGATTAGACGGAAGCGGTTCAGCGCTTCCATGTAATTCTGTGAATCCGCTTTAGTTCTAATATGCAGAGCAAATTCACACCTTTTGACGGAATCCAACGCGATTCCGTCAAAAGGTGATTTGCTCGGGCGCGGCCAAGCTAAGGTGCGGCGTTGACAGGCAAAATCGAGGGTTTATGGTGAGCGCCGCAAGTTTTTTCGCCGGTTGATCTTTGGTCAAGTGCCTGTACCGGCGACGCAATTCGAGGTTTTTATGGCCGAAGTCACCCCGCCAGCAGCCAGCCGGCCCCGTCCACTCTCGCCGCATCTGCAAATCTATCGCTGGCAATGGACCATGGCGCTGTCGATCGCCCACCGCGCCACCGGCGTGTTCCTGGCGGCCGGCGCGCTCTATCTGGTGATCTGGCTGGCGGCGATCGCCGGCGGTCCCGACAGCTTCGCGGTCATGAGCCATTTCAACGGCTCGATCGTCGGCCGCTTGCTGCTGCTGGGTTGGACCTTCTCGCTGTTCTATCACCTGTGTAACGGCATCCGTCATCTGGCGTGGGATGCAGGCTGGGGCTTCGAGTTGAAGACCGGTCACATCACCGCCGTGTTGGTGATCGTGGCTTCGGTGGTGCTGACGGTGCTCGCTTGGCTCGCCGCTTACCTGATGAGGCACTGATCATGGCCGATCTGCGCAGTCCTTTGAGCCGCGTGCGCGGGCTGGGTTCGGCCAAGGAAGGCACGCATCATTGGTGGGCGCAGCGCCTGACGGCGCTGGCGCTGGTGCCGCTGGTGATCTGGTTCGTGGTCTCGGTGCTGTGCCTGTCGACGGCGGATTACGCCGCGGTGCGCGCCTGGGTCGGCTCGCCGATTCCCATGGTGTTGTTGGTTCTGACGATTGGCTTGACGTTTCACCACGGCCAGCTTGGCCTGCAGGTGGTGATCGAGGATTACATTCACAGCGAGTGGCAGAAGCTCACTCTGCTCATTCTGGTCAAAGGCGTTGCGCTGTTATTGGCGGTGGTTGGCATCGTCGCCATCGCGCGCATCGCATTCGGGGGCTGACATGGCCGATCAAGAAAAGTCCAAGAACGATAACGGCAGTGCTAAGGCCCCTGGCGTAAACGGCAAGGCCTACCAGACCGTCGATCATTATTACGACGTGGTGGTGGTGGGCGCGGGCGGCGCCGGCTTGCGCGCCACGTTCGGCATGGCCGAGCGCGGCCTGAAGACGGCTTGCATCACCAAAGTGTTTCCCACCCGCAGCCACACCGTGGCGGCGCAAGGCGGCATGTCGGCGTCGTTGGGCAATATGGGCGCCGACGATTGGCGCTGGCACATGTACGACACGGTCAAGGGCTCGGACTGGCTGGGCGACCAGGACGCCATCGAATACATGGTGCGCGAAGCGGTGCCGGCGGTGATCGAGCTGGAACATTACGGCGTGCCGTTCTCGCGCACGCCCGAGGGCAAGATCTACCAGCGTCCGTTCGGCGGCATGACCACGCATTTCGGCGAAGGCATCGCGCAACGCACCTGCGCCGCGGCCGATCGTACCGGCCATGCCATTTTGCACACGCTGTACCAGCAATCCTTGAAGCATCACGCCGAGTTCTTCGTCGAATATTTCGCCATCGACCTGATCGTGGATCCCGACGACGGCGCCTGCCGCGGCGTGGTGGCGTGGAATCTGGACGACGGCACTTTGCATCGCTTCCACGCCCATCAGGTGGTGATCGCCAGCGGCGGTTACGGCCGCGTCTACTTCACCGCCACCTCGGCGCATACCTGCACCGGCGACGGCAATGCCATGGCTTTGCGCGCCGGCGTGCCGCTGCAGGACATGGAGTTCATCCAGTTCCATCCCACCGGCATTTACGGCGCCGGCTGCCTGATTACCGAAGGCGTGCGCGGCGAGGGCGGCTACCTGACCAATTCGCAAGGCGAGCGCTTCATGGAGCGTTACGCGCCCTCGGCCAAGGATCTGGCCAGCCGCGACGTGGTCAGCCGCGCCATGACCCTGGAAATCCGCGAAGGCCGCGGCGTGGGCCCGCACAAGGATTACATCGATCTGCATATCGAGCATCTCGATCCCAAGATCATCCACGAGCGCCTACCCGGCATTGCCGAGACCGCGCGCATCTTTGCCGGCGTCGACGTGACCAAGGAGCCGATTCCAATCCTGCCGACCTGCCATTACAACATGGGCGGCATCCCGACCAATTATCGCGGCGAAGTGGTCACCTTGAAGAACGGCGATCCCAACACGATCGTCCCCGGCCTTATGGCGATCGGTGAGGCGGCTTGCGTGTCGGTGCACGGCGCCAATCGTCTCGGTTCGAATTCGCTGCTCGATCTGGTGGTGTTCGGCCGCGCGGCTGCCATTCGTGCCGCCGAGCTGGTCAAGCCCGGCCAGGCGCACAAGCCGGTGGCCAAGGATGCCGCCGAGTTCGCCATCGATCGCCTCGACAAAGCGCGTCATGCAACGGGCTCGTCCTCGACCGCATCGCTGCGGGTGAAGATGCAGCGCACCATGCAAAGCGATTGCTCGGTGTTCCGCACCGGCAAGCTGCTGCAGAACGGCTGCGAGGCGCTCGATGCGGTCTGGGCGCAGAAATCCGATCTGCGCGTATCCGACCGCTCGATGATCTGGAATTCCGATCTGGTCGAGACCCTGGAATTCGAGAATCTGATCTCGCAGGCCAAGGTGACGATCGAATCGGCGCGCAACCGCACCGAAAGCCGCGGCGCCCATGCGCGCGAGGATTTCGCCCAGCGCGACGACGTCAATTGGATGAAGCACAGCATCGCCTGGTGCGACGACAAGGGCAAAGTGCGCATCGATTACCGCCCGGTGCACATGCAACCGCTCAGCAACGACGTGCAGAGCTTCCCGCCCAAAGCCCGCGTTTACTGATCGCTACCGCATTTTCAAGGATTTCCGTCGATGGTCGAGTTCACGCTTCCCGCCAACTCCAAGGTTAAGACCGGCAAGAGCTGGGCTGCGCCCTCGGGCGCCAAGAAGGTCAAGACCTTCAAGATCTATCGTTGGAATCCGGATGACGGCAACAACCCCCAGCTCGACACCTACGAAGTCGATATGGCGGCCTGTGGCCCGATGGTTCTGGACGCGCTGATCAAGATCAAGAACGAGATCGATTCGACCCTGACGTTCCGCCGCTCGTGCCGCGAAGGCGTGTGCGGCTCCTGCGCCATGAATATCGACGGCACCAACACGCTCGCTTGCACTAAGTTCGTCGATGAGGTGAAGGGCGATGTGAAGATCTATCCGCTGCCCCATATGCCAGTGGTCAAGGATCTGGTGCCCGACCTGAACGACGCCTATGCGCAATATGCCTTGATGGAGCCGTGGCTGAAATCCGAAACGCCGCCGCCCGAGCGCGAGCGGCCGCAATCGCCCGAAGAGCGCGCCAAGCTCGACGGTCTGTGGGAATGCATTCTGTGTTTCTGCTGCACCACCGCATGCCCCAGCTATTGGTGGAACGCCGACCGCTATCTTGGGCCCGCGGTGCTGCTGCAGGCCTATCGTTGGATCGCCGATAGCCGCGACGAGGCCAAGGGCGAGCGGCTCGATGCGCTGCAGGATCCGTTCCGGCTCTATCGCTGCCACACCATCATGAATTGCACCAAGACCTGCCCCAAAGGCCTCAACCCGGCCAAGGCGATCGCCGAGATCAAGAAGCTGATGGTGGCGCGGCAGTAAAGCCGCGGGTTTCAGCTAAAAAGGGGTCGCCATGTGGCCCCTTTTGCTTTTGCCGGGCGCGATTCATGCCTTCGCGCGTTCTCTATTGCCGTATCGTGAGGCGGGGCGACCGATGGAGGAACGACGGTGAGCAGCAAAAAGCCGTTAGCGATGGCCAGCGCCGCTTCGGCGCTGATGGCGGTGGCGATCGGCATGTTCTTCATGTTCTGGCGCACCGATGCCGCCGTCGTGCCGGGCTTCGACCTTGAGGGCCATCGCGGCACGCGCGGCCATGCGCCGGAGAACACTCTGGCCGCGTTCCGCAAGGCGTTGGAGATCGGCGTCACCACGTTGGAGATGGATTTGGCGCTGACCCAGGACGGCGTGCTGGTGATCTCGCATAACTCCGAACTCAATCCCGACATCACGCGCGGCGCCGACGGCAAGTTTTTGACCGCCACCGGTCCCGCGATTCGCGCCCTCACGCTCAATCAGGTCAAGCAATACAATGTCGGCCGGCTCAATCCCGATCGACCCTATGGCAAGCCATTCGCCACGCAGCAGGCCAGCGACGACGAGCGCATCCCCACCCTGCAAGAGGTCTTTGCCTTGGTACGCGACAAGAAAGTGCGACTGGATATCGAAATCAAAACCGATCCGACCCGGCCGGCGCTGACCGCCGACATCCCGACCTTTGCCAAGGCGGTGGTCGATGCGGTGCGCCAGGAGAAATTCGCCGATCGCACCATGGTGCAATCCTTCGACTTCCGCTCGTTGAAGGAAGTAAAGCGGCTCGATCCGACCATCGCCACCTCATGCCTGACCTTGGAGCGCGGCGAGGGCGACAATGTGCAGACCGGCCGGCCTGGCGCTTCGCCGTGGCTCGGCGGGCTGGATATCGACGATTTCGACGGCAATGTGCCGGCGCTGATCAAGAAGACCGGCTGCGACGTGTGGGCCCCGTTCTTCCGCGACGCCAGCGATGCGCGCATCAAGGCGGCGCATGCTCTGGGCCTCAAGGTGGTGGTGTGGACGGTCAACGCGCCGACCGACATCGCCACCGCGCTCGACCGCGGCGTCGACGGCATCATCAGCGACTATCCCGACCGTGTGCGCGAGGCGATGAAAGCCAAGGGCATGAGCTTGCCCTAGCCGCTACTTCATGGAGCCACCGATCAATTGGCGCAGCACCACGCCGGCATCGGCCTTGGGCAGGCTGAGCACGGTGGCGTAGAAGCTCTTCATCGTATGACATAGCTTGTCGGCCGGCGCTGCCGCCGGCGTCACCAGCATTTGCATGGGAATCAGTTTGGCGTCGTTGCCGGCATAAAGCTTGGTGACGACGGATTGCACCAAGGGCTGCGCGCGTGCCGCATCGGGTGGCGCTTGCGGCTTGGTGGCGGCGTCCTCGATCACATCGGCCATGGCATCGACGATCGGTTCGATGCGTTGGGCTGGAATATTCGACGGCAGGCTGCCGCCCGTGGCCAGGGCCTTGCAGGTCTGCACGTCGTTGGTTTCGAAATATTCTAGCACGTCGACCAGCTTCTGAGCGAAGCCGATGATCGCGTCGTCCGAAGTGCGGGGCACGTATTGTGGAAAATATTGCTGAGCCAGTTGCGCGGCGCGGCTTTGTGCGATGCCGGTGTCGTTCTTGCTAACCGCGTCGTGCACCAAAGCCACGAATTGCTCGCGCGCGCCGGGCTGATATTTCTCCAACACCTGGACGAAGCGATATTTGCGGATCTCGTCCAGGGCATGCCGCTCGTCCAACGAGCGGCCGCCGAGCACGGTGATGCCGACTACGAACACGATGGCGGCGGCGATGGCGCCCACTACTATCGCGCCGTAGCGCTGCCACTGCGTATGGGCATTGAGCGAGCCGATCGCCGGTCGCGCCAAAGTCGCGATCGCGCCGAAAACGCCGCCGGCCACGGCTCCCATCACGACATACACCAATAATTGCGACATGGATTCTCCGGCTGCCAGGTTGCGCTGCGCAATGATAACGGGCGGGTGCGATAGGGGTTGCGGAAAAGCGTCAGCCGCGATTGACGATATAGATGCCGGCGGCGATCAGCGCCAGCGCGCCGAGCAGGCTGGTCGAGATCGGCTCACCCAACAGCAGCCAAGCGAAGAACACGCCGAATACCGGCGTCAGAAAGGAAAACGCCGAGATCACCGAGGCGGCGTAATGGCGGATCAACCAGAACCACACCAGGAAGCTGGCAAACGCCACCACGATGGCCTGATAGGCAAAAGCCATTGCGACCGTAGTGTTGAGATCGACGATGCCGGGTTCGCCCAACAGCAGCGAGGTCGGCAACAACACCATGGCCGACACGACCAGCTGATAAAGCAACGTGTTTTCGGCCGGCGCCGAGCGCATGCGCGTGGCCTTGATGGCGACGGTGGTGGCGCCCCAGAACAACCCGGCGCCCAGGCACATCACATCGCCCAGTAATTGCGCGCTCGAGGCAAAGCCGCCCAGTTTTTCGGCGAAGGCTAAAACGATGCCGGCGAAAGCGGCGAGCAGGCCGATGATTTTGTTGCGGGTCAGCCGGTCGTCCGGCACCAGGAAGTGCGAGCCGATCGCCACGGCGAACGGCGCCGAATAGAGCAACACCACTGAATGTGCCGCGGTGGTCAGGGTCAGGCCGCGATACAGCAGGATGAATTCGCCGGCGAACAACAGCCCGACCAGGATGCCGGCGGGCAGGGTGCCGTCGCGCGGAAACAACGGCAGCCGCCGCCATGCCATCCAACCCACCAACAGCAGCGCCGAGCAGACCGAACGCAAGCCCGCCTGTAGCGACGGCGAGATGCCGCTGCCGCCCACTTTGATGGCGACCTGGTTGAGGCCCCATAGCGCGCAGCACACCACCAGTACCGCGGCCGCGGTGCCGGTTACGCGCTGGCGGTTGCCGGCGCTGCGTTCGGGAATGAGTGTCTCGATGGTCATGGCGGCGCAGAGTGGCGATTAAGCATGCGGGCGAAAAGCTCTTTTCGCGCAGGCCTGCCTCCTAAATTGCGGCCGACGATGGCCTGCAACTCCTGGCTAAGGGTGGGCTAAGGCACTGGCGGATGGGCTATGCGCAGGGCAAAATGTCCGCCACAACTATCCCGCCACAACCATCAAGGAGCGCGGCATGACAGTTTTATGGATCGTGATCGGCATCGTGGTGCTGATCGTGTTGTTCGTGATCGTGCTCTACAACCGGCTGGTCGGCCTGCGCAACCAATCGACCAATGCCTGGGCGCAGATCGACGTGCAGCTCAAGCGCCGCCACGATCTCATTCCCAATTTGATCGAGACGGTCAAAGGCGCGATGTCCTACGAGCAGGACACGTTGCGTCAGGTGATCGAGGCGCGCAACGCCGCCACCACGGCCAGCGGCCCGGCGCAGCAGGGTGCGGCCGAAGGCATGCTGACCGGCGCGCTCAACAAACTGTTCGCCTTGGTTGAGAATTACCCGCAGCTCAAGGCCAACGACAACGTCATGCAGCTGCAGGAAGAGCTGACCGCGACCGAGAATAAGATTTCCTTCGCGCGCCAGTTCTACAACGACAGCGTCATGTCGCTGAACAATGCGGTGCAGACTTTCCCCTCGAACATGATCGCGGGCCAGTTCGGCTTCACGCAGAAGCAGTTCTTCGAGGTGCCGGTCAGCGAGACCGCGGTGCCTCAGGTCAATCTCAAGCTGCGCTGATCGCTGCGCGCGATGAGCGGGCCTTGGGATAAAGAACCGCCGCCTGGTTCCAGACCACGCGTCCTGATGCCACTCGACGCGGCCGTCGACGCTACGGACGGCGTACCATCGTCGCCGGCATCGGCACCGGACATGCCGGCGCCAGCGCCACCAGTCAACGCCCCAGTCAACGCCATCGTCCATACCGACTTCCTAAAGGCGCAGCGCGCCAACCGCCGCGCCACCTTGATGTTGCTGGCCATCCTGACCCTGGTGGCCGGGTTGTTCGGTTACATCATCGGCTGGGCGCTCGAGGCCTGGAGCGCCAGCGACAACAATCATAACTCGACTATTTTCTTCCTCTCAAGCATCGGCATTCTCGCCGCCGTGGTGTTGATGAGCATCAGCGTGGTGTGGAGCGGCATCTCGCTGGCGTTTGGCGACAAGATGATCCTGCGCGTCGCCGACGCCAAAGAGGTGACGTCGGAGCAAGAGCCGATGCTGCACAACGTGGTCGAGGAAATGGCGATCGCTTCGGGCATGCCCAAGCCCAAAGTGTTCGTCATGGAGACCGATGCGCTCAACGCGTTCGCCACCGGCATGTCGCCCAAGCATTCGGCCATCGCCGTGACGCGCGGCTTGTTGCAAACGCTTAATCGCGAAGAGCTGCAAGGCGTGGTGGGCCACGAGATGGGTCACGTCGCCAATGCCGATACGCGCTATATGGCGGTGGTCGGCGTCACGGTCGGGCTGATCGCGCTGGTATCGCAAATGATCTTGCGCAGCCTGCGCTTCGTCGGCAGCGGCGGCAGCCGCAGCAAGAAAGGCGGCGGCGGTGCGATCATTCTGCTGATCGTGCTGGTCGTGGTGGCGATCCTGGCGCCGCTGGCCGCCAAGCTGGTGCAACTCGCCGTGTCGCGTCAGCGCGAATACCTGGCCGACGCCACCTCGGTGCAGTTCACGCGCAACCCGGCCGGTTTGATCTCGGCCTTGGCCAAGCTCGACGCCGCGGCCAAGCCGTTCCACGGCGCGACCGAAGCCACCCAGCATCTGTTCATCGTCAATCCCATGCGCAGCTTCGGCGAGAAGGCCTCGGCCCTGATGGCCACGCATCCGGCCACGGCGCAGCGCATCGACCGGTTGCGCCATCTCGGCTTATAGGATCGGATCGTAAAATCGGGCGGTAAACGCACGTTTATTAGCGCCTTGGCGGGTCTCGGCGGCCGACGCATAATTGCCCGAAGAATTCGTGACGGAGGACGCTATGCTCACCCCAGAGCAACTCAAGCATTTCGACGAAGAGGGATACATCTTCCTGCCCGACATGTTCACGCCCGAAGAAGTGCGGGTGATGCAGGAAGCCGTGCCGCGCGTGTTCGCCGAGCGCCGCCAGGAAAACGTGCGCGAGAAGACCGGCGACGTGGTGCGCACTGCCTTTGCCGTGCACACCTACGATCCGGTGTTTAAGGCGCTGGTGCATCATCCCAATTTCGCCGGCCCCGCCCAAGAGCTGCTGAAGGATCGCGTCTATATCCACCAGTTCAAGATCAACGGCAAAGCCGCCTTCGACGGCGATGTGTGGCAATGGCACCAGGATTACGGCACCTGGAAGAACGACGACGATATGCCGACGGCGCGGGCCATGAACCTCGCCGTGTTCATCGACGAGGTGAATGAGTTCAACGGCCCGCTGTGGTTCATTCCGCGCTCGCATAAAAAGGGCGTGATCGAGGCCAGCCACGACCTGACCACCACGTCGTATCCGCTATGGACCATCAACAACGACACCATCGCCAAGCTGGTCGACCAAGGCGGCATCGTTTCGATGAAGGGCAAGCCGGGCTCTGCCTTGTTCTTCCACTCGACCTTGGTGCATGGCAGCCCGCCCAACATGTCGCCCTGGGGCCGCGTCATTATCTATGTCAGCGTCAACTCGGTGAGCAACGCCATCCGTCAGTTCAAGCGGCCGGAATGGATCGCGCATCGCGACTTCACGCCGATCGATATTTGGGATCGCGACTGCATCGTCAACGCGCGGCGCCAAGCGGCTGAATAGGTCAGCGGAGTAGAAATGAACCTGCACCGTCTGTTGAAAGAGCGCGAGGCTTCGGGTAGGCCGTTGCGCGTCGGGCTGATCGGCGCCGGCAAGTTCGGCACCATGTTCGTGGCCTCGGCGCGTACCACGCCCGGGCTGCATCTGGCGGCGATCGCCGATCTCGATCCGGCGCAGGCCAAGGAATCGTTGGCGCGTACCGGCTGGCCCCAGGAACAAGCCGATGCCAAAAATTTCGACGAGGCGCTGGCCAAGCGCGCCACCTGGCTGACCGACGATGCCAACAAGCTGATCGCAAGCCCGCTCGACGTGATCATCGAGGCCACCGGCAATCCGGCCGCCGGCATCGCGCATGCGTTGACGGCGTTCGCCGCCGGCAAGTCGGTGGTCATGGTCAATGTCGAGGCCGATGCCGTGGCGGGCCCCTTGCTGGCCAAGCGCGCTGCCGATGCCGGCGTGGTCTATTCGCTGGCTTATGGGGATCAGCCGGCGCTGATTTGCGAGATGGTCGAGTGGGCGCGGGCGGCGGGTTTCCCGGTCATCGCCGCCGGCAAGGGCACCAAGTATCTGCCGGAGTATCACCGCTCGACGCCGGAAACGGTGTGGGGTCATTACGGGCTGACGCCGGAGCAAGCGAAAATCGGCGGCATGAATCCGCAGATGTTCAATTCCTTCCTCGACGGCACCAAATCGGCGATCGAGATGGCCGCGGTAGCCAATGCCACTGGTCTCGCGCCTGCGCCGCAAGGCTTGGAGTTCCCGCCCTGTGGCGTCGACGATCTGGCGCGTGTGTTGCGGCCCAAAGCCGATGGCGGGCAATTGCATCACAAAGGCCAAGTCGAAGTCATCACCTCGGTCGAGCGCGATGGCCGGCCAGTGTTCCGCGATCTGCGCTGGGGCGTCTATGTCGTGTTCGAAGCGCCCAGCGATTACGTGGCGCGCTGCTTCTCCGAGTATGGACTGATCACCGATGCAACCGGCCGCTACTCGGCGATGTACAAGCCGTTCCATCTGATTGGCTTGGAGCTGGGCATCTCGGTCGCCTCGGTCGGTCTGCGTCGCGAATCGACCGGCGTGGCTTCGGCCTTCAACGGCGACGTCGTGGCCACCGCCAAGCGCGATCTCAAAGCCGGCGAAATGTTGGACGGCGAGGGCGGCTATACGGTCTATGGCAAGTTGATGCCGGCGGCGGACTCTTTAAGGCTTGGCGGCTTGCCGTTGGGTTTGGCGCATCATGTGAAACTGTTGCGCAACGTGGCGCCCGGCCAGCCGCTATCATGGCGCGACGTGGCGGTCGACGAGGCCTCGCAAGCGGTGCGCTTCCGGCGCGAGATGGAAGCCATGTTTGCCGGCGCGCAGCAGCAAGCGGCGCAATAGGCTTTACCCGGCAAGCCAAGCCGCATAAACAACCCGCCATGCCCGACGATTCAGCAGACCCATCTTCCGCCGG
>JBBSNV010000020.1:0-11177 GCA_038260375.1 Reyranellales bacterium | reverse complement strand
CCAGCGCCGCCAGCGCAGCGACGGCCCGGCTCATCGCCTGCCGCCGGCCAGCTTGGCCGCGTCGGGATGCGCGCGCAGCCGCGCCATCGCCGCAACCCCCAGCAAGGGGCCGATCGCCAATGGCATGAAGGCATAGCGCCAGCCAAAAATATCGATGGCCGTCGGCATCAGCTGAATGGTGATCAACGTCAAGGTGAAACCCAACGCGGTCTGCAAGGTTAGCATTGTGCCGGTCAACGCCGGATCGGACAACTCCGCGATCGATGCCGAGAATTGCGCGCTGTCGGAAATGATCGCCACGCCCCACACCAGGCACAGCAATGTCACCAGCACGGGCGACGCATCGAACAGCAAGCCGATCGTCAAGGCGCAGGTGCCGCTGATCGTCATCGCTGCCATGGTCAAGGTGGTGCGTCCCCAGCGATCGGCCAGCACGCCGGCCAATAGGCAGCCTACCGCGCCGACGCCGATAGTGGCAAAGGTCGCCAGCCGAGCCCAGACCGCAGCTGATGCCGGCTCCAGGTGTTGCGAAAAACTGGCAGCCAGGAACACCCCGATCCACGCCCACATGGCATAAAGCTCCCACATATGGCCGAGATAGCCGAGATTGGCCAAGCGCAGCGATTTTATGCGCCAGGCAAACAGCACCATGGCGGGTCGAAAGCGCGGTGCGGCGACGGCGCGCGGGCCGATGCCGGCCAGTCCGATCAGCGCGGCTGCCAGCAGTGCCATGAGCGAAGCGCCGCCGATGGCAATGCGCCAATCGACGCCGCCAAAGGCGTTCATCAGATGCGGCGCGGCCGAACCCAAAGTCACGGCGCCGACCAGGATGCCGACCAGAAATCCCAAATCCGCGCGCGCCCAAGTCGCCGCCAGTTTCATGCCGACCGGATAGATGCCGGCCATGCATAAGCCGGTGACGAAACGGGGCAGAAACAACGCCAGGCTGGAGGGGTCGATCGCCAACAGGCTGGCATTGGCCAGCGCGGCGACCACCGCGCTGACGGCAAAGAAGCGTCGAGGATCGAGCCGGTCGGCCAGACCCAGTAGCGCCGAGGCCAGCGAGCCGACGACGAATCCTGCTTGCACCGCGCTGGTAAACAGGCCTTGGCGGAAGCCGCTCAGCTGATAGGACGCGGCCAGGGTGGGCACCACCGCCGACGCGGAGAACCATAGCGACAGCGCTGCCGTCTCCGCTGTCGCCAGGAAGATCAGCGAACGTGTTTTACCGGCGCGACTGGCGGGCATTGGAATTTTGCCGCGGCGAGCAACAGCGCCTAGGCCGCTTTGCTGGCAAAGGATTTGTATTCTTCGGCCAGTTCGCGCACCGAGGCTTCGTACAACCGCTTGCCGGCTTCGCGCGTGGCGAGGTCGGAATTGGCGCCGATACGGCCGTCGGGAAAGTTGCGGCGATAATCGGCGGAGTCGGTGAAGCTGCCATTGGGCGCGATCGGCGGATCGAGCTTGGCGTGGCGCTCGGCCTCGGGCCAGCCGAACCAGGTCAGCGACACTTCCGACGGCGTGGCATGGCTGCCTTCGGCCCCGGCAAACAATTCCTTGGAGATTCTGCCGACGCCCGGCGCTTCCCACCAATTGCGCAGCTTGCACTTGATGCCGGGCGCGTTGCCGCTGCGGCCCAAGCTGCTCTCGGCATAAATTTCGGAGAAGGCGGCGGTGACGGTGGCGATGTTGCCGCCATGGCCGTTGATAAAATAGAAGCGGCGGAAGCCGTGCCGCGCCAACGAGGCAATGGTGTCTTGAATCACCGCGATCAAGGTGGTCGGACGCAAGGTGATCGAGCCCGGAAAGCCCAGATGGTGCTGCGCCATGCCGACCGAAATGGTCGGCGCCACCAACCCGCCGGTCGCTTCGCCCACGCCCTTGGCCACCAGCTCGGCGCATAGCGCATCGGTGCCGACCAGGCCGATCGGCCCATGCTGCTCGGTCGAGCCGATCGGGATGATGATGGCGTCGGAGGCTTTCAGATAGATCTCGACATCGGGCCAGGTTTGCAACTGCAACAGCACGGCATTTTCTCCTCGAACAACTTGCACAAAGCTAGGCGGGATGCCGTTGCGACGCAACCGCGCGCCTTGTTCGCGCCGCTTCTTTTCGCCCATAATCGGAGCAAGGGAATGTTGGAGGAAGTCATGTCGCAGAACGAGCTGTTTCCGGTGCCGGCGGAATTCGCCAAATCGGCCTGGATCGATGCCGACAAGTATCAGCGTATGTACACGCAGTCAGTCGAGAATCCGGATGGCTTCTGGGGCGAGCAGGGCAAGCGGCTCGACTGGATCAAGCCCTACACCAAGGTCAAGGATGCTTCGTTCACCGGCGACGTGAAAATCGCTTGGTTTGCCGACGGCACCTTGAATGCTTCGTATAACTGCATCGATCGGCATCTGGCGCTGCGCGCGGATCAGACCGCGATTCTGTGGGAGGGCGACAGCCCCGACGAGCACATGAATATCTCCTATTCCGAGCTGCACCAGAACGTCAGCCGTCTGGCCAATGTGCTGAAATCGCGCGGCATCAAGAAAGGCGATCGCGTCACCATCTACATGCCGATGATCCCCGAAGCCGCTTACGCCATGCTGGCTTGCGCGCGCATCGGCGCCATCCACTCGGTGGTGTTCGGCGGCTTCTCGCCTGACTCCTTGATGGGTCGTATTCAGGACTGCAAATCCAACTGCGTCATCACCGCCGACGAAGGCTTGCGCGCCAGCCGCACCGTGCCGCTGAAAGCCAACACCGACGCGGCGTTGCAGAAATGCCCCGACGTGAAGACGGTGATCGTGGTCAAGCGCACCGGAGCCAAGGTCGATTGGGTCGAGGGCCGCGACGTCTGGTATCACGAAGCCTGTTCGAAGGTGTCGAGCGATTGCCCGCCTGAGGAGATGAGCGCGGAAGACCCGCTGTTCATCCTTTACACCTCGGGCTCGACCGGTAAGCCCAAGGGCGTGCTGCATACCACCGGCGGCTATCTGGTCTATGCCTCGATGACGCATCAATACGTGTTCGATTATCACGACGGTGAAATCTATTGGTGTACGGCCGATGTGGGCTGGGTCACCGGCCACAGCTACATCCTCTACGGACCCTTGGCCAATGGCGCCACCACCTTGATGTTCGAGGGCGTGCCGAATTATCCCGACAGTTCTAGATTTTGGCAGGTGATCGACAAGCACAAGGTCAACATTTTCTACACGGCACCCACGGCGATCCGTGCGCTGATGCGCGAAGGTGAGGGGCCGGTCAAAAAGACCTCGCGTAAATCTTTGCGTCTGTTGGGTTCGGTGGGTGAGCCGATCAATCCCGAAGCCTGGCTGTGGTACTACAATGTGGTCGGCGGCAAACGCTGCCCGATCGTCGATACCTGGTGGCAGACCGAGACCGGCGGCATCATGATCACGCCACTGCCCGGCGCCATTGCGCAGAAGCCGGGCTCGGCCACCTTGCCGTTCTTCGGCGTCAAGCCGCAGATCGTCGATGGCGAGGGCAAGGTCTTGAGCGGCGCCACCACCGGCAATCTATGCATCGCCGATTCATGGCCCGGCATGATGCGCAGCCTTTATGGCGATCACCAGCGCTTCATCGAAACTTATTTCAAAACTTTCCCCGACAAGTATTTCACCGGTGACGGCTGCCGCCGCGACGAGGACGGTTACTACTGGATCACCGGCCGGGTCGACGACGTGATCAACGTCTCGGGCCATCGCATGGGCACCGCCGAGGTGGAAAGTGCGCTGGTGGCCCATCCCAAGGTCGCCGAGTCCGCCGTGGTCGGCTATCCGCACGACATCAAGGGCCAGGGCATCTATGCCTATGTCACGCTCAATTCAGGCGAGCAGCCCAGCGAAGAGCTGCGCAAGGAGCTGGTCGGCTGGGTGCGCAAAGAAATCGGCCCGATCGCTTCGCCCGATCTCATTCAATGGGCGCCCGGCCTGCCCAAGACGCGTTCGGGCAAGATCATGCGCCGCATCCTGCGCAAGATCGCCGAGAACGATCACTCCAATCTGGGCGACATCTCGACCCTGGCCGATCCCGCCGTGGTGCAAGATCTGGTCGACAACCGGATGAACAAGAAGTGAGCGCCGCTGCATCGGAAAGCGGCCTGCCGGCCGACAATTCCGACCAGATCGCTTTCTGGAACGGCGCGGGTGGGGAGAAATGGTTGCGCAGCACCGAACGGCTGGAGCGCGGCTTAACGCCGTTGGGCCAGGCGGCGATCGAGGCGGCCAAACCCCAACCGGGCGAGCGTGTGCTCGATATCGGCTGTGGCGCCGGCCCAACTTCGCAGAAGCTGGCGCAAGCGGTCGGTGGCGGCGGCGAGGTGCTGGGCGTCGATGTCTCGCAGCCGTTGATCGCGGCAGCCAAGCAGCGGGCTGCCGGCATGAACAATCTTCACTTCACCGTGGCCGATGCCTCGGCCGCCAAATTCGACGGCCAATACGATCTGCTGTTCTCGCGTTTCGGCGTGATGTTCTTTGCCGATCCGCCCGGCGCCTTCGCCAATCTGCGCCGCGCGCTCAAGCCGGGCGGACGGTTGGCTTTCGTCTGCTGGCGCGCCTTCAAGGAGAATTCCTGGGCCTTCGTGCCGTTCATGGCAGCGGTGCCGCATCTGCCGCCGATCGCGCGGCCCGAGCCCAACGCGCCCGGTCCGTTCGCCTTTGCCGATGGCGAGCGGGTCAAAAGGATTCTCGGCGAGGCGGGGTTTGCCGATATCGCGGTCACGCCCTTCGACACCAAGATGGCCAACAGCAGCTCGTTGGACGAGGCGGTCGTCTTTGCTTCGGAAATCGGGCCGGTATCGCGGGTGCTGGCCGATGCCTCGGACGAGCAGCGCGGCAAGGTGGTGGCGGCCATTCGTGCGACCTTGCAGAAGCGTCTCGACGACGGCTCCGGACTGTCCTTGCCGGCGGCATGCTGGATCGTCACCGCGCGCAATCCGACTCAATAGGAATAAAAACAAAACGGGCGGTCCACCTTGCGGCGACCGCCCGATCGTTTGGTTCGGCTAATGGTTAGCGATAGTACCCGCCGCCGTGGCCGCCGCCGTAATAGCCGCCATGGTAATGTGGACGCCCGTAATAGCCTGGCTCGGCGTAGACGGCGCAGCCGCCCAGCACGCCCAACACCGCGCCCATGAGGGCAATTTTCGTCAAAACACCGACAATACCGCGTTTCATGTTTTCCATCCTTTCGCGCGTCAAGACTCTCCGCGCCATCTCTGACTTTACGCATCGGCGGCCCGATCTATCCCCACGTCGCAGCACATCATTTGCGCCGCGGCTGCGGTATCGGGTGGAGCTCCGGTGGGATCGTGGCATGGCGGGAAGATGGCGAAAGTGTGGAATGATTGCGGCGCACAATGTGTCGGGCATGTTTTGCAGCAATAACGCGTATATAACTGCGCGGCGCAAAATCGCTAGGGAAGAAGCGCCATTCTTTTCGGCTTAGGAGGCCGAAGCATCATGTCGAATTTGGTTCGGTCGATGGTCCGTCCGGTTTCTGGGCGGGGCGGCGCCTGGCTTGCCGCGGCGATAGCGGTGTTATGTGCGAGCGTTATGTCGTTGCCGGCCCAGGCGCAGCAGGACGATCCGCCGAGCCGGGTCGGCCGCTTGGCGCGTCTGCAGGGCACTGTCTCGTTCCATACCGCCGATCAGCAGCAATGGGAAGCTGCCACGCTCAATTATCCCGTCACCAACGGCAGCGCGGTTTGGACCGAACCCCACTCGCGCGCCGCGCTGCAGATCGACGCCAACTCGGTCGAGTTGAACGGCGAGACCGAGCTCGACATCGACCAGCTCGATGACAGCGTTTTTGCCGCCACCGTGGCCCAGGGCGAAGTGTTCGTGGTCCTGCGCTCGGTCGAACAGGGCGACACCTACGTCATCGACACGCCGCGCGGCCGCGTCACCTTCGGCCAACCGGGCCGCTACGAGATCGTCGCCGGCGACGAGCGCCGCCCGACCCAGGTGATCGTGTTCGACGGCTCCGCTCGGGTTTCGGGCGACAATCTCGACGTTGAAGTGGCGCGCGGACAGAAGCTGCTGATCGACGGCACCTATCCGCAGGTCACCACCTCGAACGCCCGCATCGGCCAGCCCGACGAATTCGCGTCCTGGGTGAATGCCAATGTGCGCGATCCGGTGGCGCCGCCGCAGCCACAAGCCGTGCGCGGCATGACCGGCGTGCAGGATTTGGGCCAGTACGGCCAATGGGATACCGCGCCGGAATACGGCCAAGTCTGGTATCCGCGCGTGCAGGCCGGTTGGGTGCCGTACCGCGAAGGCCGTTGGGCCTGGGTCGAACCCTGGGGCTGGACTTGGATTGCGGCCGAGCCGTGGGGCTTTGCGCCGTTCCATTACGGCCGTTGGGTCGAGACGCGTGGCCGCTGGGGCTGGGTGCCGGTGGCGGTCGTCGTCGTCGGCGGCGGCTATCGTCATCGGCCGATCTACGCACCGGCCTTGGTGACGTTCTTCGGCAATATCGGACATAGCCATGTCGGCATCGGTATCGGCGGCGGCCCGGTGGGTTGGGTGCCGTTGGCGCCGTACGAAGTGTATCGCCCGTATTACCGGCATTCGCCCCAATACGGGCAGAACATCAACGTGACCCACGTCAAGAACGTCAACAACATCACGGTGATCAACAACAACTACGGCGACGCGGACAAATTCAAGAATCGGCGTGGCTTCACCGCAGTCGATGCCGACGTGCTGCGCGGTTCCAAGCCGATGCACGGTTCGGACCAGCGCTTCGTCAACAAGAACGACGACGATTTCAAGAAGTGGCGCGTGACCGACGTCGACAAGGACGTCAAGCCGGGCAGGGATACGATCGGCGTGACGCCCAGCGTGGCGCGCAAATTCAACATCGACGACGCGGATAAAAAAGGCCGCGGCGCCGCCGGTCCCAAGATCGAAGCGTCGAAAACCAACGTGCCGCCGTTCAAGAAGATCGACGAGAACGACCGCAACAACAACAGCAGCAAGAACGGCCCGAACAACAATAACAACGACAAGGGCAAGCTCGGCCCCAATGCCAATACCAATCCAAACGGCTTCGGCAATGGCAAGAACGGTAAGGACGACAACAATGGCAACGACAACGATCGTCGCCTGAAGGGCTCGCGCATACCGGGCTCGCCAGTCAGTCCAAACAGCAACGCCCCCAATGGCAATACCAACATCACGCCCAACAACAAGCCAGGCAACGACAGCGACAACGGCAAGAAGGGCGTCAACAAATTCGGCCCCATCACTAACCAGCCGAAAGTTGTGACGCCCGGGGTCACGGACCCGAGCGTCCCCAACAACAGCAACGATAAGCCGAGATTCGGGAATAACGGCCAGAATGGCGGCCAGAACAGTGGCAAGATCAACACCACGCCGCCCGTGGTCAACGTGCCCAAGACGACTCCGCCGGTCGTAACGCCGGCGGATAACGGCAAGAAGTTCAAGAACAACGACAATGGCAATGGCAATAACGCTCGCATCATCCCGCCGCCGGTCAACCATCAGGGCAACACCGACAACAACAAGCGCTTGAATAACAACAACGGCTCGACCAACAACGTGCCCAAAGTGCAGAAGGTCGATCCGCCGAAGGTGCAGAAGATAGATCCGCCCAAGCCGAAAAAGGTCGATCCGCCCAAGCGCGATAAGGATAAGGACGACGATACCAACAACGGCAACGGCAGGCGTGGAAACTAGCCGCCAGATCAACGCCGATCCAACGACCGCCGCTCACCGGCGGTCGTTTCTTTTTTAGAAGCCCCGAATTTAAAAGTCCGAAACCCGGCCCTTCACGTCCCAATCGCCATAGCGTGTCGGTTCCGCTCCCTCCGGCCCGCCCGTTTCCTTGACCTTGGGCAGCTTGGCCTTGTCGGTGATCGGCGTGCTGGCGGGCGGCGGTGGCGCGGGATGACCCCAGGGCGACGCGGGCTTGTCCGTCGTGCTTGGTGGAGCAGGGGGCGGCGCGGCAGGGTTGGGCGGATTTGCGGGATCGGCCATAACCGATTATACGCGGACGGCGGGGCCCGCCAATGCCAGAAGCCTCTTGAAGTAGAGCAGAGCATCCCTATTTTTTGTACGGCCGCATGACGCGGCTTTGCGGAGCTGGAATGAATTATTTTCGCACGGGTCTGTTGCTGGCGGGGTTGACCGGCTTGTTCTTGGCGATGGGTTATCTCATCGACGGCCAGAGCGGCATGATCATCGCCTTCGGCATCGCGCTGGCGATGAATTTCTTCGCCTACTGGAACAGCGATAAGATGGTGCTGTCGATGTACGGTGCGCGCCAGGTCGGCCCGAACGAAGCGCCGCAGCTTTATGCTATCGTCGAGCGGCTATCGCGCCAGGCCGGCCTCCCGATGCCCAAAGTCTTCATCATGGAGAACGATCAGCCTAACGCCTTCGCCACCGGGCGCAATCCCGAGCACGCCTCGGTCGCGGCCACCAGCGGCTTGCTGCAGCGCTTGAGCACCGAAGAAGTGACCGGCGTGTTGGCGCATGAGCTGGCGCATGTGAAGAATCGCGACACGCTCACCATGACCATCACCGCGACTATCGCCGGTGCCATTTTGATGCTGGCGAATTTCGCCATGTTCTTCGGCGGCTCCTCGCGCGACGAGAACGGCAACTCCAACGGCGTCGGCATGATCGGCGGAATCTTGCTGGCGATCCTGGCGCCAATCGGCGCGGCGCTGGTGCAGATGGCGATCAGCCGCAGCCGCGAGTACGAGGCCGACAAGGGCGGCGCCGAGATCAGCGGCCAGCCGCTGTGGCTGGCCTCCGCGCTCAATCATTTGGAGCAAGGCGCCGAAGCCATTCCCAATCGCGAGGCCGAGCGCCATCCCGCCACCGCGCATCTGTTTATCGTCAATCCGCTGCATGGCGGCGGCATCGGCGGTTTGTTCTCGACCCATCCGGCGATGGCCGATCGCATCGCGCGGTTGCGCCAAATGGCGGAGCAGCGCGGCCAGTCGGGTTATCAACCGGCGCCCGCCAATGCCGATTATGTCCCGCCGCCCAACCGTTCGCGCGGTCCGTGGGGTTAGGGGTCGAAGCTATTTGGTTTTTGGCCAGCTTTCGGCCAACATGCGGCCCGCTTTCGGCCAACCTATGTCCCGGTCGCTAGCGCTATGAAAGCAAACTGACTTGGCGAACATCCCGGCCAATCTGCGTAGCCGTCACGTCGCGCTCGAAGTGTTGGGCGCCGCCAATCGCGGTGGCCGCTCGCTCGACGACGCGCTGTTCGAACACGCCGGCTTTGCCGAGCTCGAACCGCGCGACCGCGCTTTCGTGCGCAACCTGTTGGCGCTGACCTATCGCCGCCGCGGCCAGATCGAGGCGCTGCTCGGATCGTTCCTCGCCAAGCCACTGCCGACACAAGACGCCATAGTTGGCGATATCCTAGCGCTCGGCCTGGCGCAGCTGTTGTTTCTCAACACCCCCGCTCATGCCGCGGTCGACACCTCGGTGCGGCTGACCGAAACGATCGGACGCATGCGGCTCAAGGGTTTGGTCAATGCCGTGATGCGCCGCGCCACGCGCGAGGGGGCCGCCCTGGTCGAACGCCAGGATGCCGCCCGCATCAACACGCCGGACTGGTTGTGGCGCAGCTGGCTGCAGGCCTATGGCCCGGACACCGCGCGCGCCATTGCCACCGCGCATCTGACCGAAGCGCCACTCGATTTCACCTTGCGTGGCGAGATGGCGGACTGGGCGCAGAAACTCGAAGCGGAAATTCTTCCCACAGGTTCGTTGCGCCGCATTGCCGGCGGCGCGGTGCGCGAGCTGCCGGGCTTCGCCGAAGGCGCGTGGTGGATTCAAGATGCCGCTGCAGCACTGCCGGCTAAGTTGTTAGGCGATGTAAAAGATAAACGCGTACTCGATTTGTGCGCCGCGCCGGGCGGCAAGACGTTGCAACTGGCAGCTGCCGGCGCCCGAGTGATCGCGGTCGATGTCTCGCCCCAGCGCTTGCATCGCCTGACGGACAATCTCAAGCGCACCAACCTCAAAGCCGAGTTGGTCGGCGCCGATGCCGCGATATTCAAACCGGCTGGCCCGATCGACGCCATCCTGCTCGACGCGCCGTGCACTTCGACCGGTACTATCCGCCGTCATCCCGATGCGTCGTGGCGGCGTCGGCCCGACGATGTGAGCCAGATGGCGCAGCTGCAACGCAAGTTGCTCGACCATGCCGTGGCGTTGCTGCCGAAGGGCGCGCTGTTGGTTTACGCCGTCTGTTCGTTGCAAAAGGAAGAAGGCGAGGCGCAGATCGACCGCCTGCTGGCCCCGCAGATCCAAGGGGCCGCGCCGGTCGAGCTGGTGCCGGTGACGGCGAACGAACTGCCCGGCCTGGCTGAGGCGATCTTGCCCGCCGGACTCCTTGGCGGCACTGTGCGCACCCTGCCCAGCCAATGGGCCGAGTCCAACGGAATAAAGGGCGGGCTGGACGGCTTCTTCATCGCCCGGCTGCGCAAGCGCTAAACATGCGCAAAGGCGCGCACTAAACCGCGGCATTGCCGCTACACGGCCGGCGCTCTTTTCAAAGCCCGGCCAAGCTGTTACCTACATTGCATGGCCCAGCCGGTACGCATCGCTCCGTCGATCCTGTCCGCCGACTTCGCGCGCTTGGGGGAGGAAATTCGGGCGGTCGACCAGGCCGGCGCCGACTACATCCATATCGACGTGATGGACGGGCATTTCGTGCCCAATTTGACCATCGGTCCGCTGGTGGTGAAGGCGCTGCGCGGCCACAGCAAGAAGATCTTCGACGTGCATCTGATGATCTCGCCGGTCGATGCGTTCATCGCCGATTTCGCCAATGCCGGCGCCGACATCATCACCGTGCATCCCGAAGCCGGCCCGCATCTGCATCGCACCGTGCAGCTGATCAAGTCTCTCGGCAAGAAGGCCGGCGTCTCGCTCAATCCCGCCACGCCGGTCGAGGCGGTCGATTACGTGCTGGGCGATATCGATCTGGTGCTGGTGATGTCGGTCAACCCCGGCTTCGGCGGCCAGGCGTTCATCTCAAGCCAGCTCGACAAGATCAAAGTGCTGCGCCAACGCATCGACAAATCGGGACGCAAGATCGATCTCGAAGTCGATGGCGGCGTCAATCCGCAGACCGCGCGCCAAGCCATCGCCGCCGGCGCCGACGTGCTG
>JBBSNV010000019.1:0-11344 GCA_038260375.1 Reyranellales bacterium | reverse complement strand
TGCCGCGACTGGTGCGGCGTTCCTTCAGGCGCGGGAACATTTCGTAGATGCGATCGAGCGGCCAGCGATTCTCGGCCGTCAGCCCGGCCAGCACGATGTTTTCCTCGACATTGAGGCTGCCGAAGATGCGGCGTTCCTCGTGCACCAGCTGCATGCCCTTGCGGGCGATGATGTGGCTGGCTTTGCCGGCATAATCGACGCCCTCGAACACCACTTTGCCGCTGCGCGGCGTCACCACTCCCATCAGGCTTTTTAGGGTCGTGCTCTTGCCGGCGCCATTGCGGCCCAGCAAGGCCACCACTTCGTTAGCTCCGACGTGCAGGCCGACATCGAACAGGATGTGCGAATCGCCGTAATAGCTGTTGAGGCCGGTGACGGTGAGCAGGGTCATTCAATCACTCCCCCGAGATAGGCTTCCTGCACGGCCGGGTTGACCTTGATCTCGTCCGGCGTGCCCTCGACCAGCACGCGGCCTTCCTGCAGCACGGTGACGCGCTCGGCCAGTTCGAACAGCGCATCCATGTCGTGATCGATGACGATCATGGTGCGGTCGCGGCTGATCGATTTCAGCAGCCTGACCGTTTCGACGCGCTCGTGTGGGCTCATGCCGGCCAACGGCTCGTCGAGCAGCAACAGGCGGGGCGAGGTGGCCAGCGCCAGGCCGATCTCCAGCCGGCGCTTCTCGCCATAGGCCAAGGCGGACACTGGAATGTCGGCATGGGCGGTCAGATCGACCAGCGCCATGGTCTCGGCCACCCGCTCCGACAGGCCCGGAATTTTTTCGGTGCGGCGGAACATATCGAGCCGGAACTTGCCGCGCAATTCGGCCAAAGCGGCGACGGTCAGGTTTTGCCGCACCGTCAGGCGCTGGAACAGCTGGTTGACCTGGTAGCTCTTGGTCAGGCCGAGTTGGCAGACATCGGTTACGCTCTTGCCGGTGATGTCGCGACCCTCGAATTCGATGGTGCCGGAAGTGGGCGACACCTCGCAGGTCAGCATCTTGAAGAAGGTCGTTTTGCCGGCGCCGTTGGGGCCGATGATGCCGCGCAGCTCGCCTGGGTAAACCGTGAAATCGATATCGCTGTTGGCCAGCAAGCCGCCATAGCGCTTGGTCAGGCCGCGCGCTTGCAGGATCGGCTTGGCATTGGGATCGCGCGGACGTTTAGGCTGCGGTGCGACGAATTCGGCTACGCTTGCCGCGTCGGCGCTATCGGCCAAGGGCGAAGCTTCTTGGGGCTCGGCCTCCACGGGCTTTTTGTTGAACGCCAGATTGTAGAGATCGACGATGCCGCCGATGATGCCGCGGCGCAAGAAACACACCAGGAGCACGAATATCAGACCCAATACCAGCTTCCACGCGGCGCCGAGATTGAGCGTGCTTTGCAGCTGATCCTGCAGGAACAGCCAGACGGCGGCGCCCAGCAGCGGCCCGAACAACGTGCCGGTGCCGCCGATTGCGGTCTGCATCACCAGCTGGCCCGAGGTCTCGAAGGTGAAGGCGTCGGGTGGCATGAATGCCTGCAGCACGCCCAGCAGCCCACCGGCAAAGCCAGCATAGGCCGCAGCGACGACGAAGGCGGTCAGCTTGTAGCCGTGAATATTGTGGCCGACCGCCGCCGCGCGCAGCGGATTGTCGCGAATGGCGCTCAGCACCGCGCCGACCGGCGAGCGGATAATGCGCAGCGCGATGACGATGCCGACGAAGTAGCACACCGCCAGGAGCTGGTAGAGCGACCAGCCCGAGGTGAATTTCATGGCGATGAAGCCCAGATCGAGGCTGGGCGTGGGCACGCCGGGCAGGCCGTTTTCGCCGCCGGTAAAATCCGCCAGCGGATTGAACTCGAGGAAGAAGAACACTTCGGCGATCGCCACCGTGATCATGGCGAAATAGATGCCGGTGCGGCGCAATGCGACCAATCCCACCAGATAGCCGACCACGGCGGCGGCGATCATGCCGATGATCAGCGCCAGGAAGACATGGGGGAAGCCGGCGCGAGTCAGCAGATAGGCGGCGACGAAGCCGCCAGTGCCGTAAAACGCCGATTGGCCGAACGACAGCAGCCCGGTAAAGCCGAACAATATGTCGAAGCCGATGCCGAACAGGCCCCATACCAAGATGCGGTTGACCGTGTTGGGCGCGAAGCCCAAATGGGGCAGCACGAAGGGAGCGATGATCAGGCAGAATGCCGTTATCGCCTCGATCACAAACCGACGTTGGGTAAGCATTTACGCGACCATGATCATTCTCGCCCCTTGGTGCCGAGCAGGCCATAAGGGCGAATCACCAAAACCAATACCATGGCGGCGAACAGTATGACGTAGGCGTAGCCGGGGTTGATCATCGAGGTGATGCTGATGAGCTCGCCGGCGATCAGCCCGCCCAAAATGGCGCCCGGGAAGGAGCCGACGCCGCCGATCACCACCACCACGAAGGTCTGCACCAATATGTCGTCGCCCATGCCCGGCGACGGCGAAACATTCGGCGCATTGATGATGCCGGCGAAACCCGCAGCCATGGCGCCGATGCCGAACACGATGGCAAATACGCGATAAACGTTGATGCCGAGCGATCCCACCATGGTGGAATCTTCGATGCCGGCACGCACGATCATGCCCAGTCGGGTGCGGTACAGCACCAAGAACAGCGCGCCCAACGCGACCGCCACGATGCCGACTGCGGCCAGGCGGTAGGTCGGGTAGAACACGAAGCCCAGCGAGGTGATGCCCTGGAAGATGGGCGGCGGCGGCACCTGGACCGACTGACTGCCGAAGAAATAGCGCACCAGTTCGACGAACACGATGGAAAGGCCGAACGTGACCAGCAATTGGTCTTCGTGCGGGCGCGCATAAAAGCGGCGGATGATTACCAATTCCATCACCACGCCGACGACCAGCACGAAACCGGCGCCGCCGATCACCGCCAGGAGGAACGAGCCGGTGAGGGTGAAGGTCAAATAGCCGGCGTAGCTGCCCAGCATGAACATCGCGCCATGCGCCAGGTTCAGCACGCCCAGGGTGCCATAGATGATGGTCAGGCCGGAGCTGATCAGCGCCCGCAATGCGCCAAGCACCACGCCGTTGAAGACCTGCGAGACGAAAGTGGGCCAGTTGAACCAGTCGAACATGGAAAAATTGTACGCGGTTTGAGAGGCTGCCACCCCCGCGGCAGCTTAAGTCGACGCCGCGGGCGGCCTGAGCCGCCCGCGATGCCTATCGGGTTTTAGTTTAGGTGTAGTCGCCGAGCTTGCAACCGAACGCATCGGGCTTTTGCATCAGCCCTTCGCCCGGCACCACTTCGAGCACTTCCCAGAAGTCGTCCTTGCTCTTCATGGCCTTCTGGTCCTTGCCGCGCACGATGATGACCGGCCGCACCAATTGGTGATCTTCGGCGCGGAAGTACACTTCGCCCACGGTGGACTGGAACTTCTCGCCCTTCTCGTATTGCTTGATGACGTCGGGCGGATAGAAGCTGCCGGCGCCTTCGACCATGCGCGCCCAGATGGCGAACTGCATGTAGCCGTTATTGGCGCCCCACTCGGGCTTGTAGCCGTACTTCTTCTCGAACGACTCGACGAACATCTTGGCCAGCGGATATTTGTCCTCCAAGGTCCACCAGAAATCGGTGGCGGCAAACACGCCGGCGGTCAGGTTGTTGCCGGTTTCCGGAGCCATGAACGGAATCTGGTACGGAATCACCAGCTTCATCTTGTCGAGCACGCCGAACTGCTTGGCCTGCTGGGTCGAGAGCACCGCGTCGTGGCCCCAGTTGACGTTGAGCAGATAGTCGGCGCCAGAGTTGGCGACGTTGAGCAAATACGACGAATAGTCAGGCGCGCCCAGCGGCGCCACCTGGTTGGTCGCCGTGGTCCACCCGGCCGTGGCGAGGTAGTCCTGCATCGCCTTGGTCACGGTGTGGCCATAAGTGTAGTCCGGCGTCAGGTAGGCGGCTTTCTTGTTCTTGCCGAAGTTCTTCACCAGCACCGGGCCGATCGCGGCGGCTGCGGTCTGGCCGTAGAAGCATTGGCGGAAGCTGTAGCGCACGCAATCCTTGCCGGTGGTGTCGTTGGAGCCGGAGATGGCGACGGCGTAGAGCACCTTTTCGCGTTGCGCCAGCTTGTTGAGCGCCACCGCAACCGCGCTCGAGGTCGAGCCGGTCATCAGCACGACCTTGTTCTCGGTAATGAAGCGCTGTTGCGCTTGGACCGCATCGTTGGGCTTGGCGCCGGAATCGGCAACCACCGACTTCACTTCCTTGCCCAGCACGCCCTTGCTGGTCTTGGGCGAAATCGCCTTGATCAGTGGATGGCCGGCGTTGATGTGCTCGATCGCCAGCTGCATGCCCTTGAGTTCGTCTTCGCCCTGCACCGCATAGGTGCCGGTGCGCGGCACGGTGATGCCGATGGTGACCGACGAGCCGGACGAACCGGCCGGATAGGTGCCGATCGCCGGGTGATCCGCGGCGAAAGCCGACCGCAAGCCGATCGGTAGCATCGATGCACCGGCCAAGCCGACGCCGGCCTGCAGCAAGGTGCGGCGCGACACGCCCGCCTTAAGAATGCCCTTGCCCAATTGTCCGTTGTCCATAAGTCGTCCTCCCATGGGTTGTTTGTTTAAAGCCGCCGATCAGCATCGGCGGACATTGCACACGGACAGACGCCCCATCTACGTCTTTTCCGCTCGGTTGATATGCCATTGCAGCCATTAGGTGACTGCCCTGTCAATGCGCTTTCTACATGGTCGCGAGGCCAAATGCGAAGCCAAAAACTGGGGAAAGTTCATTACCTGATGTTGCAGGAGCGATATCGCGGTGAATTTTGCCGCGCTGCAAAAAATTATGGGTTTTCGGCTTATGTTTTAGGCAAAAACGACGCCGGGATTGGGTTTGGGCGTGCGGCTTGCGCATATGACGCCATGTTCAGACATAGCAAGCGGTAGCGATCCTGGCCGGCACATCAACCGCCGGTCACGCTCATGTGACGGGGCACCGCGGCGCGCTGGGTGCGGCGGTCGATCATAAAGTCGTGACCCTTGGGCTTGCGCGCGATGGCTTCGTGGATCGCGGCGACCAGTTCCTCGTCGCCTTCGCTGCGCCGCAGGGGCGCGCGCAAATCGGTGGCGTCGCTCTGGCCCAGGCACATATAGAGCGTGCCGGTGCAGGTCAGCCGCACACGGTTGCAGCTCTCGCAGAAATTATGCGTCATCGGCGTGATGAAGCCGATGCGCCCGCCGGTCTGCTCGACCGTGTAATAGCGTGACGGCCCGCCGGTGCGATAATCGCTCTCCGTTAAGGTCCAACGCTTGGCCAGATCGGCGCGCACCATCGAGATCGGCAGATATTGATCCAACCGCGTCTCGCCGATCTCGCCCATCGGCATGACTTCGATCAGCACCAGGTCCATGCCGCGCTCGTGGCTCCAGCGCATCATGGCGTCGAATTCGCTGTCGTTGACGCCGCGCAACGCCACGGCGTTGATCTTGACCTGCAGCCCGGCGCGTTGGGCTGCATCGATGCCGGCCAGCACTTTGTCCAATTCGCCCCAGCGCGTGATGGCGCGGAACTTGTCAGCATCCAGAGTGTCGAGCGAGACGTTGATGCGCTTGACGCCGGCTTCGGCCAACTCGTCGGCAAAGCGCGATAACTGGCTGCCATTGGTGGTCAGAGTGAGTTCGTCGAGCGCGCCGCTCTTGAGATGGCGGGACAAGCCGCGCACCAGGCTCATGACGTTCTTGCGCACCAAAGGCTCGCCGCCCGTCAGGCGCAGCTTGCGCACGCCTTGGCCGACGAAGGCGCTGCACAACCGGTCGAGTTCCTCCAAGGACAGCACGTCGGCCTTGGGCAAAAACGTCATGTCTTCCGCCATGCAATAGACACAGCGGAAGTCGCAGCGGTCCGTTACCGAAACGCGCAGATAAGAGATATGGCGGCCGAAGGGATCGATCATGCTGTCCTTATAATAAGCATCCGCGCGCGGTATTTCGACCCGATTCTTGTTGGGGCTTTAGGCATTCATGCCGCTTTTGCCCCGGTTGGCAGGGGCCATGCGCTTGGCTAGGGTGCCCTTATGGCGGAGGAACAGGATATTTTCCGGCTGCACGAGAAGCTGGCGGCCGACACGGTGCAGGTGACCGATTGGCCTTTATCGTCGGTGCGGCTGATGAACGACCGCTCCTGGCCGTGGCTGATCCTGGTGCCGCGCAAGCCAGCCTTACGCGAGATCCACGATCTGCCGACTTTGGATTTGGCGCTGCTGGTGGGGGAGATCGCCAAGGCCTCGCGCGTGATGAGCGAGATCTGCCGACCGGAGAAGGTGAATGTCGGCGCGCTGGGCAATATTGTGCCGCAGCTGCATATCCATGTGATCGGCCGCTTCCGCGACGATCCGGCCTGGCCGGGCCCGGTGTGGTCGTTCCGCCCGGCGGTGCCCTATCGCGACGACGAATTGGCCAAGACCGTCGAACGGCTCAGAGGCGCATTGGCTCCATGACAAACGATCTCGTTTTCGACGAGGTGAGTCAGGCCAGCGAAGACCCGTTCGCCGCCTTGAACGGCTTGCTCAACGACTACAACGCGTCCAAGGGCGCGCCTTGGCAGCACAATCCTCTCTGGCTGTTCGCGCGCGATAAAGCCGGCAAGGTGCAAGGCGGCATCCGCGGTTCGACATACTAGTCGTGGTGTTCGATCGACGTGCTGGCGGTGGCCGAGCCGTATCGCGGCCAAGGCATCGGCGCTCGTCTGCTGGTCCGGGCGGAAGAGATTGCGCGGGCGCGCGGCTGCGTCGGCATCCGGCTCGACACGATGAGTTTCCAGGCGCCCGGTTTTTACCTGCGGCAGGGCTATAGCGAATGCGGTCGCATCGAGGATTATCCGCCGGGCCACACCCGCATCTGGTTCATGAAGCGGCTTTAAATCGCCGCCAGCAGTCCGGGCGTCGGCCCGCCGTCGAGGAACGGCTTCAGGAACACCTCAGCACGCCGCGCATTTCAAGAAATCCTGCCGGAGCGATTGTGCGGCGGCGGCAACCCGCCTAGACTTTGACCACTGCCTGGCGTTCCTGCATTCGATGCACGAAGTCCGTCCTTAGGCGTTTAGTACCCTTGTGATTGCCCAGGCGTAGCCTCCGCACCGCGCGTGTCGGATCGCTGCGCATCGATCGAATGTTCGGAAGCCAGGGTCACCATCAAAGGGAGGGAACGATCATGCCCGATAGCGTCTATAAAATCGTCGAAGTCGTGGGCTCAAGTCCGAAATCCTGGGAGGACGCGGCTGCTGCTGCTGTGAAGCGCGCCAGCACCGCCTTGCGCGATCTGCGCATAGCCGAAGTCACGGCGCAGGACCTGCAGATCCAGAACGGCAAGATCAAGGCCTATCGCACCAAGCTGAAACTGTCGTTCAAGATGGAAAGCTGATCGTTACGCGATCATCTTAACCAAGGTCTCGAGCTCGTCGGCTTCGTCGGCCGGCTTGTCCCAGCGGATGCGATGAAGTGTGGAAGGCGCTTGGCAGCTTTCGACGTTCTGCCCTAACCTTGATTTGGCAACGCCGGCGCAAGACCGGCTTTATTGAAGTGGGGGAGAGACAGCGTTCATGCAGTCGCAATCGGCAAAAGCCAAAGGCCACGCGCTCTATCCCAATCTGCTCTCGCCCATCGACATCGGCACCGTCCGCATCAGGAACCGCATGATGATGGGATCGATGCATACGCGCGTGGAAACGACCGATCGGTTCCACGAGCGCGAGATCGCCTATTACCTGGCCCGCGCCAACGCCAATATCGGCCTCATCATCTCCGGCGGCCTGGCGCCCAACGACGAAGGGCTGATGGAGCTCGACTCGCTGAAGCTGACGCGCGATGCCGATCTCGGCTACCAGCGCGAATTGTGCAGCGCCATCGCCGGGACCGGCGTGCCGTTCTTCGCCCAAATATTGCATGCCGGCCGCTACGCCAAGTTCGACGGCTGCGTCGGCGCTTCGGAAATTCCCTCGCCGATCAACCGGCGCAAGCCGCGCCGGCTGGAAACGGCGGAGGTCTGGCGCACCATCGACGAGTACACCCGCGCCGCCGAGATCGCGCGCGAGGTCGGCTTCGTCGGCATCGAGGTGATGGGATCGGAAGGTTATTTCATCAACCAGTTCCTCTCGCCGCGCACCAACGATCGCGACGACGAATTCGGCGGCTCGCTGCAGAACCGTATGCGCCTGGCGCTCGGCGTTATCCGCGCCATCCGCAAATCGATGGGCCGCGACTATCCGATCATGTACCGCATCTCCGCGCTGGAGCTGGTCGAAGGCGGCATGACGCAAGCCGAGATCCTGGAGCTGGCGCGCAATCTGCAAGCCGAAGGCGTCGATTGCCTGAACTCGGGCATCGGCTGGCACGAATCGCGTGTGCCGACCGTGGCCTATGTCGCCCCGCGCGCCGCCTGGGCCGAGGCCACCGCCGCCATCCGCAACGTGGTGAAGATCCCGGTCATCGCGTCCAACCGCATCAACGATCCCGCCGTCGCCGAGAACCTAATCGCATCCGGCAAATGCGATCTGGTGTCGCTATCGCGCCAGATGCTGGCCGATGCCGAATTCGCCGCCAAGGCCGAAGCCGGCACGCCCGAAGCCATCAACACCTGCATCGCCTGCAATCAGGCGTGCCTCGACATGATCTTCCGCCTGAAACCATCGACCTGCCTGGTCAACCCGCGCGCGCTGCGCGAGATCGAATTTCCCACCGGCAAGGCGGCCACGCCCAAACGCATCGCCGTGGTCGGCGCCGGCGCCGCCGGCATGACCTGCGCCTTCGAAGCCGCCGCGCGCGGCCACGACGTGACCTTGTACGAGAAGAGCGGCCAGCTCGGCGGCCTGCTGCAACTGGCGCGCAACGTGCCCGACAAGATCGAGTTCGACGAGCTGATCCGCTATCTCGCCTATCGTGTGAAGGCCGACGGCGTCACCGTCAACCTCAACGCCAGCCCCAGCGCCGCCGATCTCAAGGGCTTTGACGAGATCGTTATCGCCACGGGCGTGCGCCCGCGCCAGCCCGACATCGCCGGCCTCGACCATCCCAAGGTCGCGGGCTATGAGGAAATCCTCACGGGCGCGCGCAAGGCGGGCAACAAGGTCGCCATACTGGGCGCCGGCGGCATCGGCTTCGACACCGCGGAATACCTGCTCGACCAAGGCCGCCGCGCGCCCGATGCGCAAGCCTTCCTGGCCGAGCACGGCATCGAGATCGGCTCCGATCTGCGCGGCAGCTTCGATCGCGCCAAACGAGTCGATCCTACGCCGCTGCGCAAAATCACCATGCTTCAGCGCACGCCAGGCAAGCTCGGCCGCACGCTCTCCATCACCACCGACTGGATCAAACGCGAACGCCTGGAGCGCGCCAATGTCGAAACCATCGCCGGCGCCACCTACCGGCGCATCGACGATGCCGGCCTGCACATCCTGCTCGATGGCAAGGAGCGCCTGATCGAAGCCGACACCATCGTGCTGTGCACCGGCCAGGACTCCGAACGCGGCCTGGCCACCGAGCTTGACCGCGCCGGCCTGCGCTACACCGCCATCGGCGGCGCTCATGTCGCGGCGGAGCTGGATGCGATGCGCGCGATCGATCAGGCGACGCGACTGGCGGTGGGGTTTTAGTTTCGGGCAGTGCGGCGGCACAGGCCGCTAGTGCCCGCCCTCGATCGGCCAAACGATCGGTCCGATCTGCGTCGGCGCCACGTTGTCGTTGGGCTCGAGATTGCTGGGTGGCACTGTGGGCGCGGTGGGGCGATCGAGCCGCACCACATCCTCCCATCTCAGTTTGTTGGTAAAACGCCCGCACATCTTTCGGCCTGTTACAGATATGCGTCAGGACGCACTTTGGCGATTGCGGCTGAAACATTACGAATAATGTCCGCGCATTCCAAAATGAAACGATCATCGACATCGATTAGCGACGAAACTTCCGAAACATCACCCTCGTAGAAAAAAGCCTCTCCAAGCGGCTTTATACGAAAGGGCAAATTCTCAATTTCCTCAAGCAGCCTTTGATAACTACGACCGCTACCGTGTTTCAACACATTAATTGCATTTACGTAGCGGGAAAATTTTATCTCTAAGTCAACTTCACCAGCATCGCGCAGGCAGCGACGTACATATCCGAACCCGCCATCACCTAGTAGGCGATCTTGCAGTATTGCCTCGAAGATTGAAAACATACCAACCGCAACAATAATTCTATGCAATCGAATCATCTGAGCTGTTTTCACCAGACTTGTAGCGCCGCTGCCCTGTAGCTGGTCGGAATTCCTTCTTTCAGCTTCATGAAGCGCATTTAGTGCAAAGTTAGTTGATCGATCAATGAGCTCTGTAAATTTGTGCATTCAATTCGTACTCGGATACGGTGGAAAGGCGATTTAGTTGTCCGTTATTAGATTAGCTCAGCCGCTTTCTGGAGTGATAGTATTCGAGAAGCGGATTCATCGTCACGAATGTCGCGGGCTTACGAATGGTTTCAACAAGTAGACCAACACTATTCGCGTCCACAAGCAGTATCGCCAGTTGGCCGAAGCTTAAGGAGGACGCTCCTAACACTCCCCGCCAAATGCTTCTGCTCCACCGCTTTGCCTCTTCCATTTCACGGCGGTGCCGACTGAGTTCTTTGTTCACTTCTTGAAAGCGTTTTCGATAAATATGGTGCGGATCGAAAGTGATCTCTGAACGCAACAGAGGTTCCACTAAATTTATGAAAAGAAGCCGATCTTGCAGCGAGCCATGATCTAGCAACGTTACGGTCAATCGAGTAATTCTACGTTCCTTGTGTTCCAGTCGTCGTCCGTCATCAAACCGAATCTGCCCATGATCGCGAAGTAGGCGTTCGTGCTGCAGAGCTTGTACTTGGGATGAGAGAACACCTTCCGCGTAGTCAAGTACGGCCGCGCCAGGCTCTGCGGCCATCGTGGCTCGCGTTATCGCTTTGCCCTTACATTCGATCAATAGGATTTCGTTTTGATCTTCCAGCACAAGATCGCATTCTCCGGCGTCGACTGGCTTTCCTTCGTTATACTTGGCTCCTTCAAATGTTGGATTTAAACCACGGCTCCGCAACAAAGCCCCAACAGCCCGTTCGCTTCCTTTGCCGGTGAGGTCGGCCATTTCTGCCTTCGATAAGGCTTTTCGCGATGCTGCCGCGACCACCTCGTAGCATGCAGGCCCGATCATCGAAGTCATCGGAGCTATAAATGTGCCGTTGTCGCCTGCGATTAGAGGACGAAACATTAGGTCAACTGACTTTGCTTCCAACGGCGACGTGTAGCCCTGATTTACAACGCCGATCGGGTGCGCGAAGTCTTTTAGCATTCGATTTAT
>JBBSNV010000018.1:0-11616 GCA_038260375.1 Reyranellales bacterium | reverse complement strand
TCAATGCCGGCAACGTCACCGCAGCGGATTTCCGCGCCACCATCGATTACATGGCGAGCCAGCCCAATGTCGATGCCAGCCGCGTCGTGCTGGTCGGCCACTCGGCCGGCGGCTGGGGCAGCATCTCTGGCGACGCCGCCAAGCTGCCGGGCATCGTCGCCATCGTCAATTTCGCCGGCGGCCGCGGCGGCGATCCCAAGCGCGGTTATGCCTGCAACGAGACCGAGTTGGTCCGCGCCGCTGCCGTGTTCGGCGCCATCAACCATGTGCCGTCACTGTGGATATATTCGGAGAACGATCTGTTGTTCCGCCCCCAACTGGCCGACAAAATGGTCGAGGCCTATGTCAAGGCGGGCGGCAACGTGAGCCTCATCAAGGCACTGGCCTCGGGCAAGGACGGACATGGCTATTACAACGCCGCACCGCCCGATAAGAGCTGGGGGCCGGACGTTAGCGCCTTTTTGAGTAAAATACTGCCGGTTAAGTAATTGAATTCGCAGTCCTTTACCCTTGCGGGATTTTGATCGTCTGCAGGGTTGCACGGCGCATTTAACTCTGTATATTCCGCGCCCGCTCCTTGCCGGCGTAGCCGGCTAGGGCCGAAATGCCTTTGTTTTAGCCGCTGTGGCTGGAACGGGCGCCGGTCCGCTAACAGCCATAAGGGGTCTACACGATGCCGTTCTACGAGAACGTGTTCATTGCGCGTCAAGACATCGCCACTACCCAGGCCGATGCTCTTGCCGACACTTTCACCGCCATCCTCGAAGGATTGGGCGGCAAAGTTACCAAGAAAGAGAATTGGGGCCTGCGTTCTTTGACCTATCGGGTCGCCAAGAATCGCAAGGGCCACTATCTGCTGATGAATATCGATGCGCCGCCCGCGGCGATCAACGAGATGGAACGCAACATGCGCCTCAACGAGGACGTGCTGCGCTATCTGACTGTGCGCGTCGACGAGCTGGAAGAAGCCCCGTCGGCCATGCTGCAGAAGCGCGACCGCGACGAGCGCGGCGATCGCGGCGATCGCGGCGACCGGCCGCGCCGCTTTGGCGGCGGTGGTGGTGGTGGCTTCGGTGGCGGCGGCTTCGGCGGCGACCGTGGTGGTGATCGCGGCGGCGACCGTGGTGGTGATCGCGGTGGCGATCGTGGTGGTGATCGCGGTGGCGATCGTGGTGGCGAGCGTCCACGCTTTGCCGAACGCGCGCCTGACGCGACCGAGGGAGGAGCTACCTCATGAGCACGCAAGCTGCTGGCGGCCAACGCCGCCCCTTCATTCGTCGGCGCAAGACCTGCCCGTTCTCCGGCGCCAACGCGCCGAAGATCGATTACAAGGACGTGCGCCTGCTGGGCCGCTTCATTTCCGAGCGAGGCAAGATCGTACCCAGCCGCATCACCGCGGTGTCTGCCAAGAAGCAACGTGAGCTGGCCCAGGCCATCAAGCGCGCCCGCTTCCTGGCGCTGCTGCCCTATTTGATCAAGTAAGGGCGGGAGAAACAGTCATGCAAATGCAAGTCATCCTGCTCGAGCGCATCGGCCGTCTGGGTCAGATGGGCGACGTGGTCAAGGTCAAGCCGGGCTATGCCCGCAACTTCCTGCTGCCGCGCAAAAAGGCTTTGCGCGCCACCAAGGAAAACCTCGCTTACTTCGAGACCCAGCGTAAGCACCTGGAAACCAACAACCTGGAGCGCAAGCAGGAGGCCGAACAGGTCGCCGAGAAGATGAAAGACTTCTCTGTGACCATGATCCGTTCCGCGTCCGAAGCGCTGCAGCTTTACGGCTCGGTATCGGCCCGCGACATTGCCGTCGCCGCCACCGAAACCGGCGTGAAGATGGATCGTCACCAGGTCAATTTGGACAAGGCGATCAAGGCGCTCGGCCTGTACTCGGTCGAAATCATCCTGCATCCCGAAGTCAGCGTGCCGATCAAGGTCAACATCGCCCGTTCCGACCAGGAGGCCGAGTTCCAGGCCAAGGGCGGCGTGCTGGTAGCCGAGAGCGAACGCGAGCAGATGGAACTGCAGCAACAGCTCGAAGCGCAGCAAGCGGCGATGCTGGAAAAGGCCAATGCCAAGGCGGCGGCCGATGAAGCTGCTGCTCCCGAAGGCGAAGCCGTAGAGGCTGAGGCTGGGGCCGCTGGCGAAGAGGAAAAAGGCAGCAAGAAGAAAGCCAAAGACGCCGCGGACGGCGATGCCGAAGACGGCGAAAGCAAAGCCGACAAGAAGAAAAAGAAGAAGTAAGGCCTATCGCTTCACGAAAAGCCCGGCCCGCGTGGAACTCCCCATTGGAGTACCACGCGGGCCGGGTTTTTTTGTTGCCAAACGCATGCGACATACCCGTTAGGGCCATACGCAACCCTTTGCAATGCAGGCTTTTGCGACGCTAAAATGACGGCAGCATTCGACGCGCCTCATTGGACGTTGTGGCGGCGCGCTGACGAGGGTGAGTAAACAATGCTGCTGGTTGGATTGGTCCGCCGCATTCTTAAAGTCGGCACGCTCAATCTCATCGACCCCGATGGCAAAACCCATCGCGTCGAAGCGCCTCAGCCCGGCCCGACCGTTACCGTTCGTGTGCACGATCGCCGCACCGCACGCCGGCTGCTGCTCAATTCCCGCATGGCGTTCGGCGAAGCCTATATGGATGGGACCTTCACGGCCGAAAACGGTGGCACGATTTACGATTTCCTCGACCTGATGGGCCATTCGCTCGAGGCGTTCGGGAACCACCCGTTCCAAGTTTTCGCCACCAAGCTCGATTGGTGGGTGCGCGGCCTGCAGCAATACAACCCGATCGGCCGGGCGCAGCAGAACGTCGCCCACCACTACGACCTGTCGGGGGCGCTATACGACTTGTTCCTCGACGCCGACCGCCAATACTCCTGCGCCTATTTCATCACGCCGCAGGACACGTTGGAGCAGGCCCAGGCGCAGAAAAAGCGCCACATCGCCGCCAAGCTGCGGCTACAACCGGGCCACAAGGTGCTCGATATCGGCTGCGGCTGGGGCGGCCTGGGTCTCTATCTGGCCAAGCAATTCGGTGCCGACGTCACCGGTGTTACGCTCTCGGTCGAGCAGCAGAAAATGGCCAGCGACCGCGCCGCCAAGGCTGGCTTGAGCGACCGCGCCCGCTTCCTGCTGCGCGACTATCGCCAGGATGCCAGCCGCTACGACCGCATCGTCTCGGTCGGCATGTTCGAGCATGTCGGCGCACAGCATTACGTCGAGTACTTCAAGAAAGTGCGCGACCTGCTGGCCGATGACGGCGTGTTCCTGCTGCACGCCATCGGCCGCATGGAGACGCCCGGCACCACCAACAAGTGGCTGCGCAAATACATCTTCCCCGGCGGCTATTCGCCCGCTTTGTCCGAAGTGCTGACCGCACTGGAGAAGACCGGGCTGTGGGTCACCGATATAGAAATACTGCGCCTGCATTACGCCAGGACCTTGAAGCATTGGCGCGAGCGCTTCGCCGCCAACCGCGACAAAGCCAAGGCGCTCTACGACGAGCGCTTCTGCCGTATGTGGGAATTTTACCTCGCGGCCTGCGAGGTGAGCTTCCTTTACATGCGCCAATTCGTGTACCAGATACAGATCACGCGCCAGCAAGACGCTGTGCCGCTGACCCGCGATTACATGGTCGAAGCCGAGCACGCGCTGCCCGTGGGAAATCTGGCCGCGGAATAATCTGCTGGCAGATCGCAAACAGTAAATTCGCCCAACACGGAAAATGGCCTGTGGGATTTCGCCCGCTCTGCCATTTTATCCACGCTATTAAGGGCGAGGTTGCATTAGGAACCGCCCCGGCCGCTCTATAAGGTCCCGCCGATGGACTTCAACAGCAAGATCACGCCGCTGCGCGACGACGTGGTGTTTCGCCAGCCGCCGCACAATCTCGAAGCCGAGCAGGCGCTGCTGGGCGCAGTGCTGGTCAACAATCTGGCCTATAACCGCGTCTCCGATTTCCTGCGGCCCGAGCATTTCGCCGACCCGCTGCACGGGCGCGTCTGGGACGCCATGGCGCGGCTGATCGAGCGCAACCAGATCGCCTCGCCCATCACCCTAAAGCCCTATTTCGAGACCGACGATGGCCTGCTGCAGGCCGGCGGCTTCGTCTATCTGGCCAAACTGGCCACCCAATCGGCCGGCATCATCAACGCCGCCGATTACGGCCGGCTGGTGCATGACCTGTTCTTACGCCGCGAATTGATCGATATCGGCGAGCAGACCGTCAACGGCGCCTTCCAGGCCGAAGTCGATACCACCGCCACCGACCAGATCGAGATGGCGGAAAAAAAGCTGTTCGACCTGGCGCAAACCGGCCAGGTCGAGGGCGGTTTCATCCCGTTCCAGCGCGCCGTGACCGAAGCTGTCGCCATGGCCGAAGCCGCGTTCAAGCGCGAAGGCAAGCTGACCGGCGTCGCCACTGGGCTCTACCCGCTCGACCGGCTGTTAGGCGGCTTGCACAAATCCGATTTGATCATCCTGGCGGGGCGTCCCGGCATGGGCAAAACCGCGCTCGCCACCAACATCGCCTTTCACGTCGCCCAACACTACGCCGAAGCCTTGAACGAAGACGGCGTGCGCGAAGTGACCGATGGCGGCAATGTCGGCTTCTTTTCCTTGGAAATGTCGTCCGAGCAATTGGCCACCCGCGTGCTGGCCGAGCAGGCCGAAGTGCCGTCGGAAAAAATCCGCCGCGGCGAGTTGAACGCCCAGGACTTCCACCGAGTGGTCGAGACCTCGGCCAAGCTCGAGCGCATCCCGCTGTTCATCGACGATACGCCGGCGCTGACCATTGCGGCCTTGCGCACCCGCGCCCGGCGCCTGACGCGCCAGCATGGCTTGCAAATAATCGTGGTCGATTATCTTCAGCTCTTGCAGCCGTCGGGCAATTCGCGCCAGGAAAACCGCGTGCAGGAGATTTCCGAAATCACCCGCGGCCTGAAGACCCTGGCAAAGGAATTGAATGTCCCCGTACTGGCGCTGTCGCAGCTCAGCCGCGCCGTCGAACAACGCGAAGACAAGCGGCCGCAGCTTTCGGACTTAAGGGAATCTGGCTCGATCGAGCAGGACGCCGACGTGGTGATGTTCGTCTATCGCGAAGAGTATTATCACAAGCAGCGCCCGCCGCAGCAGCGCGACGACGAGCCGACCGACAAGTTCCACGACCGCATGGACAAGTGGATGCAGCGCGGCGAGGAGATCTACGGCCAGGCTGAAGCCATCGTCGCCAAGCAGCGCCACGGCCCCACCGGCATGGTGAAGCTGAAATTCGATGGTCCCACAACCCGCTTCTCCAGCCCTGACGGCGACGACGGGAGCCAGCAACCGCTACCGGAGTAAGGCCGATGCCCGGCACCGCCGGCTTGCTGATCGTCGATCTCGACGCCATCGCCGCCAATTGGCGCTTGTTGGCGCAACGCGCCGCATCGGCACGCTGCGCCGCCGTGGTCAAAGCCGACGGCTACGGCCTGGGCGCAATCGAAGTCTCGCGCCGGCTGCGCGCCGAGGGCTGCGACTGGTTCTTCACCGCCCATTTGGAAGAAGCCATCGCGCTGAAGCCGGCCGTGCCCGACGCCACCGTTGTGGCGCTGAACGGATTGCTGGCCGGCAATGAGAGCGCCACCATCGAGCACGAGATCCTGCCGACCTTGAACGATCTCGGTCAAATCGCGCTGTGGCAGTCCAAGGCGCGTCAGCTCAACCGCCGCCTGCCCGCCATCATTCATATCGATACCGGCATGAACCGGCTGGGCTTGCAGTCCGACGCGGTCGATCGCCTGGCCAACGAGCCCGGCCTGCTCGACGGCATCGACATCGTGCTGTGGATGAGCCATTTCGCCTGCGCCGATCTCAAAGACCATAAGCTGACCGCCGAACAGCAAACGCGCTTCGCCCAGGCATTGAAGCGTTTGCCCAAAGCGCCGGCATCGCTGGCCAACTCCTCCGGCATCTTTCTGGGGCCACAGGCGCATTACGATCTGGTGCGGCCGGGTGCAGCGCTCTATGGCATCAACCCCACACCGTGGGTCGCCAACAGGCTGCAATCGGTCGTCACCTTGACCGGAAAAATCGTTCAGATTCATAAGGTTGACACTAATGGGACCGTTGGCTACGGTGCCGAGTGGCGGGCGCAAAGGCCAAGCCGCATTGCCACCGTGGCGGTCGGTTACGCCGATGGTTACTTACGCTCCGCGCAGAACCGGACTTTCGTCGCGCTCGACGGGACTCGCCTGCCGGTCATAGGACGCATCTCGATGGATCTGATCACGATCGACGTCACCGATGCCCCATCGGATCGAAATGGCAGCGCCATCGCGCCGGGCAGCGAAGTCGAATTGCTGGGCAGTTGCATCTCGGCTGACGAACTGGGCGAACAGGCCGGTACCATCGGCTACGAAATCCTCACCCAACTGGGCAAGCGCTATCACCGCCGCTATCAGGGAGCCGTGGCGTGAGCCACTTCCGCGGAGCACGGACGTGAACGGTCCCGTCGTCACCTCGACCGGTCGCACGGTGCTGAATTTCTTCGGCAGCGTCGGCAGCCTGTCGATCTTTGCCGCGCAAGGCGTGTCGCATTGCTTCCGCCCGCCCTTTTACGGCCGGCTGATCGGCAAGCAGATGCTGGAGATCGGCTATTACTCGCTGCCGGTGGTCGGCCTGACCGCGATCTTCACCGGCATGGTGCTGGCGCTGCAAAGCTATACCGGCTTCTCGCGCTTCGCCGCCGAGAGCGCCATCCCCAACGTCGTCATCGTCTCACTGACCCGCGAATTGGGTCCGGTGCTGGCCGGGTTGATGGTGGCGGGCCGCGTCGGCGCCGCCATGGCGGCCGAGATCGGCACCATGCGCGTGACCGAGCAGATCGATGCGCTGTCGACCCTGGCGACCAACCCGTTCAAATATTTGGTGGCGCCGCGTCTGCTGGCCGCGACCTTGACCTTGCCGATGCTGGTGCTGATCGCCGACATCATCGGCGTGTTGGGCGGCTATTTGATCGGCGTGTTCAAGCTCGACTTCAACAGCTCATCCTATCTGCGCAACACCTGGGACTTCGTGGTAACCCAAGATGTCGTTTCCGGCCTGGTCAAGGCCGCGGCCTTCGGCTTCATCATCGCGCTGATGGGTTGCTACAACGGCTATCGCAGCCGTGGCGGCGCCCAGGGCGTGGGCGCGGCCACCACCAACGCGGTGGTCAGCGCCTCGATCCTGATCCTGACGTTCAACTACCTGATCACCGAACTGTTCTTCTCGCGCTAATGACCCCTCCCACCGCAACTCAACCCAAAATCGCCATCCGCGACGTGCACAAAGCCTTCGGCAGCAAGAAGGTGCTGAACGGCATCGATCTGGATGTCGGCGTGCAGGAATCGGTGGTGGTGATCGGCGGCTCCGGCAGCGGCAAATCGGTGCTGTTGAAATGCATCCTGGGATTGATCGAGCCCGACCGCGGCTCGATCAAGATCGATGGCGTCGAGACGGTCGGCTTGTCGGCGCATCAGCGCGGCGAGCTGATGCATAAATTCGGCATGCTGTTCCAGGGCGGCGCGTTGTTCGATTCGCTGCCGGTGTGGGAGAACGTGGCGTTCGGCCCGATCCAGAGCGACGGTGTGAACCGCGCCAAGGCGCGCCAGATCGCGCTCGGCAAGCTGGCCGCGGTGGGCCTAGGGCCCGAGGTGGCGACCCTGCGCCCATCGGAGTTGTCGGGCGGCATGCAGAAGCGCGTCTCGTTGGCTCGAGCGATTGCCCGCGAGCCCGAGATCATTTTCTTCGACGAGCCGACCACCGGCCTCGATCCCATCATGGCCGACGTGATCAACGATCTGATCGTGAAATCGGTCAAAGGTCTGGGCGCCACCGCGGTCTCGATCACCCACGACATGGCATCCGCCCGCAAGATCGCCGACCGCATCGCCATGCTTTATGGTGGCAAGATCATCTGGCAGGGCCCGGCTAAAGACGTCGATCGCTCGGGCAACGAATTCGTCGATCAATTCATCCATGGTCGCGCCGAAGGGCCGATCCGGATGGAATTGCGTAAGCTCTGACTTAATATCCCAGCGATGGCCAAACCACACAAACTTTACGTCTGCCAGCAATGCGGCGCCTCCGCGCCCAAATGGAGCGGCAAGTGCGAAGGCTGCGGTGCGTGGAATTCCTTGGTCGAGGAAACGCCGGCCAGCACCGCCGGCCCGTTGCGCTCGCTCAGCACCGGCAAGAAACGCCGCATCGAGTTCGTCGCCATGAGCGGTGCGGCCGAACATGTGCCGCGCTTCAAGACCGGCATCGGCGAATTCGATCGTGTGCTGGGCGGCGGCTTGGTTCCGGGCTCGGCAGTATTGGTCGGCGGCGATCCGGGCATCGGTAAATCGACCGTGCTGCTGCAGGCCGTGGCCGCTTTGGGCAAGACCATGGGCCGGCCTTGCGTCTATATCTCCGGCGAAGAATCGATCGATCAGGTGCGCCTGCGTGCCGCGCGGCTGGGTCTGGCCGAAGCGCCGGTCGAACTGGCCGCTGCCACTTCGATCCGGGACATCATCGGCACCTTGGATTCGGTCGATCCGCCGCCGGTGGTGGTGATCGATTCGATCCAGACCATGTATCTCGATGCGCTCGACAGCGCGCCCGGCACCGTCAGCCAAGTGCGCGCCAGCGCCCATGCCGCGATCGAACTGGCCAAGCGGCGCGGCATTGCCGTGTTCCTGGTCGGCCACGTCACCAAGGAAGGCACCATTGCCGGCCCGCGCGTGCTCGAGCACATGGTCGACACGGTTTTGTATTTCGAAGGCGAGCGCGGCCATCACTTCAGGATTCTGCGCGCGGTGAAGAATCGCTTCGGGCCCACCGACGAGATCGGTGTGTTCGAAATGACCGATGCCGGGTTGGTGCAAGTGGCCAACCCCTCTGCGCTATTTCTCGCCGAGCGTCGTGGCCAGGTCTCGGGTTCGGCCGTGTTCGCCGGCATCGAAGGCACGCGACCCTTGCTGGTCGAAGTCCAGGCGCTGGTCGCCCCCACCTCTTTTGCCACGCCGCGCCATTCGGTGGTCGGCTGGGACTCGGCGCGGCTGAACATGATCATGGCGGTGCTGGAAGCACGGTGCGGCGTCGGCGTCGGCGCCAACGACGTCTATTTGAATGTGGCCGGTGGCTTGCGCATTTCCGAGCCCGCCGCCGATCTGGCGGTGGCGGCGGCGCTGATCTCCTCCTTGAGCGAAAATCCGGTGCCGCCGGAAATGGTATTTTTCGGCGAGATCGGGTTGGGCGGCGAAATCCGTGCCGTATCGCAACGCGAGCCTCGCCTGAAGGAAGCCGCCAAACTCGGCTTCAATGCAGCCATCGTTCCTCGCGCCGGGCGCAGCAATTCGACCAGCAATCCGGCCAGCAATCCGACCCGCCCGGCCGAGCGAATTCGCGTTGACGAAATAGAGCATCTGACCGACCTTGTGGTGCGGTTGCGGCCGCCCAATGCGCCGCGCGGGCCCAGTTCAAAGGACCAAGGCGCACGAGACCAAGGTGCACGAGGCCAAGGCACACGAGACCCTGGAACTGGCGGCGCAGCACAGCGTCCGGTGGGACAACGAGCTTAGACGGGATCCATGGAAAACCTGCCCTTTACCACCTTCGATCTCATTGTGCTGGCGGTGATCCTGCTGTCGGCCATCATGGCGTTCTCGAGCGGCTTCGTGCGCTCGGTGCTGTTCGTGGTGAGCTGGGTCGGCGCCGTGCTGATCGCCAAGGAGCTGTTCCCCGCCGCTCGCCAATACGGCCAGCAGATCATCCCCGAACCGATGATCGCCGACATCGCCCCCGCGGTGGTCATTTTCGTCGTCGTATTGGTAATCTTGAGCGTGTTTTCCGACGCCGTAGCCAAGGCCGTCAGCGGCAGCGCTTTTCGCGGCATCGACCGCGTGCTGGGCCTGGGCTTCGGCCTGATCGTGGGCGGGGTTTTGGTCAGCCTGGGTTACCTGGTCTATTGCTACGTGGTGCCCAAGGCACAGCAGCCCAAATGGGTGCTGGAGGCCAAGAGCTACTCGGCCGTCAACCAGGGCGCCGAATTGCTCGATCGCTTCGTCCCGGTCGAATTCAAGAAACGCAGCGATGGCACCGGCTCTTTGTCGCCCTCGGACAGAAGCATCCCGATACCCCCGCCACCGCCTGTCCCGACACCCACTCCCGCGCGCTAATCCGGGCTTTATTGCCGTTCTTAGCTAAGCCTTCAGTCGCGATCTTAAGGCATAGCGGCTACCCACAAGGGCGTGGCGAAAAGCGCCAGAATCCCACTGGCGGTCGGGTCGCATAACGCTATATAAGGGGCCCGCCGGTACCCTCGACCGGCCTCCAGTAGTGTGAGGCGTGGCAATGAGCGATGGCGAGCGTCGTCCGACCACAAACCCGCTGCCCAACCATCCCTTTGACGACGACCACCTGCACGAAGAATGCGGTATTTTCGGCATCTATGGCACGCCCGATGCTGGTGCCCATACCGCGCTCGGCCTGCACGCCTTGCAGCACCGTGGCCAAGAGGCATCCGGCATCGTCGCGTTCGACGGCCGCCAATTCCATTCCCATCGCGATCTTGGCCTGGTCGGCGATATTTTCGGCGAAGAAGCCGTCATCAAGCGCCTGCCCGGCTTTGCCGCCATCGGCCATAACCGTTACTCGACCACCGGAGAGACCATGCTGCGCAACGTGCAGCCGATTTTCGCCGACTTCGAATTCGGCGGCCTGGCGATCGCCCATAACGGCAACATCACCAATGCTTACGCGCTGCGCCAGGACCTGGTGCGGCGCGGCTGCCTGTTCCAATCGACCATGGACACCGAGGTCATCAACCATTTGATCTCGCGTTCGCAATTTTCCACCGTGGTCGATCGCATGATCGACGCCCTGCAACAGGTCAAAGGCGCCTACTCGCTGGTGGCGCTGACCCAGGATACGGTGATCGGCGTGCGCGATCCGTTGGGCGTGCGGCCGCTGGTGCTGGGCCGCTTGGACGACGCTTACATCCTGGCCTCCGAGACTTGCGCGCTCGACATCATCGGTGCGGAATTCGTGCGCGACATCGAGCCCGGCGAGCTGATCGTGATCGGCGACAAGGGCATCCACTCGATCAAGCCGTTCCAGAAGATGCCCAAGCGCTTCTGCATCTTCGAGCACATCTATTTCGCCCGGCCCGATAGCGTGGTCGAGGGCTTGAGCGTGTACGACGTGCGCAAGCGCATCGGCGCCGAGCTGGCGCGCGAGAGCCACGTGCCGGCCGACGTCATCATCCCGGTGCCCGATTCGGGCGTGCCGGGGGCGATGGGCTATTCCGCCGAGTCAGGGATTCCGTTCGAGCTCGGCATCATCCGCAACCACTATGTCGGCCGTACCTTCATCGAGCCCAGCGACCACATCCGCCATTTGGGCGTCAAGCTGAAGCACAACGCCAACCGCGCCCGCATCGAGGGCAAGCGCGTCATCCTGGTAGACGATTCGATCGTGCGCGGCACCACCTCGGTGAAGATCGTCGAGATGGTGCGCGCCGCCGGCGCCACCGAAGTGCATATGCGCATCGCAGCGCCGCCGACCACGCATTCCTGCTTCTACGGCGTCGATACGCCGGAGCGCGAGAAAC
>JBBSNV010000017.1:0-11791 GCA_038260375.1 Reyranellales bacterium | reverse complement strand
GGCGATGCCGCCCTTCAGCACGTGCACGTCGGTCCAGCCCATCTGTACCAGCCACGACGCGGTCATGATGGCGCGCACCTGGGTGTCGTCGACCAGCACGATGCGGGCGTTGCGCACGCCGACATACTCGTCGGTCGCTTGCACGAGCTGCCCGCCCGGCGCGTTGCCGCACTCAGGCAGATGACCTTGGGCATATTCTTCGGGCGCACGCACATCGAGTAGGAACAAAGTGCGGTCGCGCTCAGCCTGCCACTTGGCCAAGGTCGCGCCATCGGTGAACTTCACGCCGAAGCGCTTGGCCACGCGAGCGGCCGATTGCTTGGCTTTGGCCAGACCGTCGGCCGACGGCAGCGGCGCGCGGCGATGCTCTTCGCCTGCGGCCAGTTCCTCGCCCGCCAGATGCCAGCCCATGGTGCCGTTCTCCAGCGCCATTACTTTGTTGGGGATGCCGGCATTGATCAGCGATTGTGCACCGATGATGCTGCGCGTGCGGCCGGCGCAATTGACCACGACCAAAGTATTCGGATCGGGCGCGGCGTCGTGCACGCGATAGACCAACTCGGCGCCTGGCGCGTCGATGCCGGTCGGGATGTGCATGCGCCGAAATTCCTCGATCGGCCGCGAATCCAGAATCACCAGATTGTCGCCCCGATCCATCCGAGCCTTTAGATCGGACGCGGCAATGTGCGGCGTGTGATAGGTCTGCTCGACGAACTCGCCGAACGCTTTGCTGGGCACGTTGACGCCGGAAAAGACTTCCAGGCCAGCGTCGCTCCAGGCTTTCATGCCGCCTTGCATCACCGCGACATCGCTATAACCAAGCTGCATCAGCTTCTCGGCGGCAGGCTCGACCAAACCGTCGTCGCCCTCATCGATCAACACGATGCGCGTATCTTTCCGAGGCACCAGTCGCTCGACATCCAATTCGATGCGGCTCAAGGGAATGCAGCACGCGAACAAGGTATGCGCTGCGGAGAACACACCCTCCTCGCGCACATCGATCAACGCCATCTCCTTGCCGTCGCGCAGCGCCGTCTTGAGCTGCTTCGCGGTTACGCTTTTTCTCATGACTGGACTGGCTCCGGGCGCGCTTCGCGGATATCGGTATGGGCGGGGAAGATGCGCCAGCTTTGTTGCTTGGGGTCGTAGAACTCTCTGCTGTGCAATTGCTCCAGGCCCAGCCCGTACATGTGGAAGTTCAGCACCGGCTCGGCGCCCTTGATATGGATCGAATGCAGGTCTTTTGGCATGAACACCACGCCGCTGCCTTGGCGCACCACGGCACCTCCCACTTGCTCGACGCCCCCCACTTGACCGCCATTGTCGTCGGCGCGTTTATAGAAGCGATTCTCTTCCTCGCCACGCACGCCGACGATCGCGGCCCAAGTGGTATGGTTATGCGCCGGGCTGTTGACCTCGGCCCGCGCCGAATTGGCGTAGAGCGCGAAGCGATGGTCCGGGTCTTCGGACAGGCGGTAGAGGCAGGAATTGGTCTTGGCGCCCGGTGCCGGCAGCGGACAATCCTCGGCCGGAAACAACTCTTCCTGCGCCGCCAGGGTCAGCAATTCGCGCCTTATGGCGACCAGCGCTTGCGGCGTGATGCCGTGTTCCCTTTCGATGGCGCGGATCTTGCTCACCGTCTCCGCCACTGCCGTCGCACGTTGCTTTGCCACGCTCATGATTTCCTCCATCCCTCGATTTGCCATCATCATAACAGACTCCGCACCGCTTCGCGCAACGCCGGCACCACGTCGCGCTCGAACCACGGATTGCTGCGCATCCACAAAGTGCTGCGCCAACTGGGATGCGGCAGCGGAAAGAACGCCGGGCGGTATTGCGCGAACGCTTTGACCGTTTCGGTGAGCGAGGCTTGGCGCGCCGTACCGAGATAGTAGCGTTGTGCGTATTGCCCGACCAGCAGGGTCAGGCGCGGTTGCGGCAAATATTCGCTCAGCCTTGCATGCCAATGCGGCGCGCATTCGGGCCGTGGCGGGTTGTCGCCGCTTGCGCCGGCACCGGGATAGCAGAATCCCATCGGCAGAATCGCGACCTTGGCCGCGTCGTAGAATTCCGCGTCGCTTAAACCGGCCCATTGGCGCAAACGCGTGCCACTCTTGTCGTCCCACGGCACGCCGCTCGCATGCACTTTGCTGCCTGGCGCTTGACCCACGATCAGCAGCCGCGCCGTGGTGCTGGCACGCAACACCGGGCGCGGTCCCAGCTTCAGGCTGGCCGCGCAAATCCGGCAGGCTTGGACTTCCTTCAACAGTTGCGGCAATGACATGCGGTCGATTATATCGCCAGCCGCTCTGCGGTGCGAGCCGAGCTTCCCTGCATTCGCGGTGTGGCGTGTTGCAAGGCTTTCCTTGCTAGACTGCGGCCCAAGGAAATTCGGAGGAAAATCGTGGCGCAATCCTTACCGTGGTCGCAACGGCCGGGCTATCCCTGGCTGCGTCTATTGGTGTCCTTGTTGTTGGGCACGGTGGGCAGTGCGGGCATGTATGTTGTGGCGGTGGTGCTGCCTGCCGTGCAAGCCGAGTTCAGCGTCGGCCGCACTGGCGCCTCGCTGCCCTACACCTTGACCATGCTGGGCTTTGGTGCCGGCAGCATCGTCATGGGCGCCTTGTCGGACCGGTTGCGCATCGTGGCGCCGCTGATGATCGGCGGCGTGGTGCTGGGCATCGGCTTCTTCGCCGCCTCGCAGGCCGGCAGCATCCTGACGTTCGGTCTGGCGAGCTTCGTGGTCGGCTTCGGCTGTTCCACCACCTTCGCGCCCCTGGTCGCCGACATCTCGCTGTGGTTCACCGTACGGCGCGGCATCGCCGTAGGCATCGTCGCTTGCGGCAATTACGCTGCCGGCGCGCTGTGGCCGCAGATCGTCGAGCACGTCACCGTCACATCGGGCTGGCGCTACACTTACATCTTGGTCGGCGCCATCTCAGTGACGATCGTATTCGCGCTGGCATGGCTGCTGCGGCCGTCGCCGCCTGGTCTGGCCAGCGCCGGCACGCAACGCAATATCGGCATCGCCGAACAGCCCAGCAAGGCCGATCCCGGCACAATCGATCCAGACCGCCCGCTGGGCCTGCCGGCCAATGGGATGCAGGCGCTACTGTGCCTGTCCGGCATCTCGTGCTGCGTGGCGATGTCGATGCCGCAAGTCCACATCGTGGCGCTATGCGCCGATCTGGGTTACGGCACGGTGCGCGGCGCGCAGATGCTCTCGTTAATGCTGGGCTGCGGCATCATCAGCCGGCTGTTCTCCGGTTGGATCTCCGACCATATCGGCGGCCCGCGCACTCTGCTGTTGGGTGCGGTATTGCAGGGCATCGCGCTGGTGGCATTTCTGCCGAACCAGTCGGTCAACATGCTGTTCGTGGCTTCGGCAATGTTCGGCCTGTTCCAGGGCGGCATCGTGCCGTCCTACGCCATGATCGCGCGCGAATTGTTCCGGCCCGAGCAGGCCGGCATGCGCGTCAGCCTGACCATCACCGCCACCTTGCTTGGCATGGCGCTGGGCGGCTGGCTGTCGGGCCTGATCTACGATCTCACGCTGTCTTACGACTGGGCGTTCATAAACGGCATCGCGTGGAATCTAGTGACGGTGAGCATCGCCACCTTCCTGACCTTGCGCAGCTCCCGGCCGACGCGGCTGGCGCTCGCCGCCTAGCGCTCGTCGCGAAACTCGGCCGCCGCCGCGATCGGCACGCGCGTGGTGCGATAGTTGTTCACGGGATGGCTCATATCGGCAAAGCCAAACGAGATGCCGCAGATCAGCATGCGGTTTGCCGGAATGTCGAAATAGCGATGGATGAAATCGCCGTTCTGTGTCACCGCGGCCTGCGCGATCGTCGCCACGCCCAATGATTGCGCCGCGGTCATGAAGCTGGTGACGTAAGCGCCGCAATCGACCGCGCCATAGGGACCGAGCGGCTCGTCACCGGTGACAATGGCGACATGCGGCGCGCCGAACAGGCGGAAATTCTCCATGCCCTGCTTGGCATAAGCCGCCTTGTCGCCGCGCTGGATGCCGACGGCGTTGTAGAGCGCGAAGCCACATTCGCGGCGGCGTTCCAGCGAGGTGCCGACATATTCGCGCGGCCACGGCAGATCGGCGTTGCGCTCGGCACCCGACGCGGTATGCGTCAACAACGCCTGGCGAAACTTCTCGGTCTCTTCGCCGCTGGTGATAATCAAATGCCAGGGCTGGGTGTTGTTCCACGATGCGGTGTGCTGGGCGATCGACAGGATGCGCTCGATGGTCGGCCGCGGCACCGGCTTGGGCAGGTAAGCGCGGCAACTGAAACGGCCGCGCAACAGCTTTTCCAACACTTGATCGTCGCTGGCTTGCATATCAGACGCCCTCTCCAACCAAAGTCTCGCGCTCGGCCAGCGGCGCCAACAGGCGGGTGCCGAGATTGATCATGGTGGCGTTGGTGGTGGGCGGCGATACCGAATAGGCGCGCACGTCGCGGTGATAGCGCTCCAGCGGCGCGCTGCGCAGCATGCCGCGCCCGCCAGCCAGTTCCAGCGCTTCGCTGGTGATCTTCAACGCACTTTCGATCACCGAGGCATGGGTGGTGGCGGCAAAGGTGGCGCAGAATTCCGGATCGGCTTTGTCGGCCAGCGCGTCCTGCCACAACCCGGCGGCGCGATAGAGCATCGAGGCCGCAGCCTGGCGGTGCATCTCCAACTGGCCGATGCGGAACTGCATGACCGGATCGTCGCCCGACTTCACGCGATCGCGCACATATGCCACCAGGAATTCGAACGCCGCATCGGCGATGCCGAGATAGACCGCCGCGCGCCCGGCCAGGAAACTGCCGGCCAGCACCGAGGTGAAATAGGCGTTGGGATGCTGCAAGCCGACGATGTTCTCGTTGGGCACGAACACGTCTTCGATCACGATGTCGTCGCTGGCGGTGCCGCGCATGCCCATGGCGTCCCAGCTCGACTGCACCTGCAGGCCCTGAGCGCCGCGCTCGATCACCGGATGCACCAGCCCCAGCGACTTGCCGTCGGGCGAAACCAATTCGGCGAAGATGAAGAAGTAATCCGCGGCTGAGGAATTGGAGATGAACAGCTTGCGACCCGTCACGCGCACGCCGCCTTCGACCTGGCGCGCCAAGGTCGAACGCGCCTTGGCAGTGGTCTCCGAGGTGGCGCGTACTTTGGCCGAGGCTGCAGGCTGACGCTTTTGCGTGAAGTTCGACGGCTCGCTGCCGCCCGAACACCAAATCGCGCCGGCCATCGCCGCCTTGGTGAAGCGCGCCGATTGTTCCGGCGTCGCCAACTCCTCGACCATCGACATGCAATGGCCCCAGATCTGGAAAGTCTGGCCGGTGTTGCCGCAGGCTTTGGACAACTGGCGCACCACCGAGATCCAGCCGATCGGATTCTCGTGCAAGCCGAAACCCAAGCCGCCGAAGCGACGCGCCACCGGCAGGCGCAGCCAACCGCCCTCCTGCAACACTCTGTAATTCTCCAGCGGAAAGCGGTTCTCGCGATCCCAGCGTTCGGCAGTCGGCGCGAAATGCTTTTGCGCAAAGGTGCCGAACTCTTCGACGAAAGCCAATTGGTCGTCGGGCAGATCGACGCCGGCATAATCGCCCTTCAGGCGCATGTCGTTGCTGGGCGCGTGGTCGGCGCTGCGTTCGGCCAAGCTCATAAAATTCTCCATCGATTAAGTCGATACACTAATGTAACCATTCCCAATGGTACAATTTAAATAATTGATCCTATTTTTTCGAGCCGTAAAATTGAATCAATGAAGCGGGGAAATCCGATGGAAACCGAGGAACAGACAGCTTTCCGCGACAGTTGCCGGCGTTTTGCCGAAGAAAAGATCGCGCCACTGGTCGATACCGCCGAAGCCTCCGGTGTTTATCCGCAGCAGTTACGGCGCGAAGCAGGTGCGGCCGGCTTCCTCGCCATCACCGCGCCCGAGCAGTACGGCGGCGCTGGCGCTGGCTATCTGTTTCAGTGCATCGCGGTCGAGGAGTTTGCTCGCGTCTGCGCCGGGCTGGCGACCGGCTTGGGTGGCTTGGCGCAACGCTTGCTGCCGTCGATCGGCACGCCGGAACAGATCGAGCGGTATTATCTGCCGACCATTCGCGGCACCAAGGCCGGCGCGTTCGCCATGACCGAGCCCGATGCCGGCTCCGACGTGTTGGCGATGAAGGGCCGCGCGCGGCGCACCGACAAAGGTTGGCACCTGAAGGCCAACAAGATGTACATCACCGGCGCGCCGTACAGCGACTACCTGGTGGTGGTGCTCTACACCGAACCCGATGCGCGCGCCCGTGGCGTCAGCCTGTTCATCGTCGACAGCAAGACGCCGGGCATCGAAATCCACAAGATGAACAAGCTCGGCCATCGCTCGATGGAAACCGGCACGGTGTTCTTCGATTGCGAAGTGCCTGCCAATGCACTGCTGGGCCAAGAAGGCAACGGCATGCGCCAAGTGATGACCGTGCTGGAAAGCGGCCGCCTGACCCATGCCGCGCGCAGCCTGGGTGTGGCGCGCGCCTGTTACGAGCTGGCGGTAGCGCAAGCCGCTTCGCGCAAGGCGTTCGGCCAAGCCATCAACCAGTATCAGTCGATCCAATTCAAGCTGGCGCGCATGCGCATCGAACTGCGCTCGGCCCAACTCCACGTCTACGACACCGCCGCGCGCTACGATCGCGGCGAGCGCGTGCATCTGGAAGCCTCTATGGCCAAGGTGGTGGCCAGCGAAGCGGCGATCCATCTGGCCGACGACGCCATGCAGATTTTCGGCGGCCAGGGCTACATCATGGAAAGCCCGATCCAGCGCTTCTTTCGCGACGCGCGACTATATCCGATCAGCGAGGGCACCACGGAAATCCAGCTGCGGACCATCGCCAAGGAAGCGTAGATCAGTTGAGACTTAGCGACGAGGGTGATTGGCGGACCCGGCGAGATTCGAACTCATGACCTCTGCCTTCGGAGGGCAGCGCTCTATCCAGCTGAGCTACGGGTCCAGCTTGGCGGCGGACAATAAGGCAACGTCTCGCCCAGCGCAATTCCGCGGAAAATGCCACCTCTCCATGGTTTCTTAGCGCATTTGAGCGGGGCGGAACCGGCATCGAATACCGCGCGTTCTTTGAGCATACGCCATAAAGCGTAAAAGCATGGAGACACGGCGATGACAACGATTCGTAAAACGATTTTCTACACGGTGCTGGCGACGGCGCTGGTCGGCCAAGGCGCTTTGCTGTCCGGTTGCAACACGGCTTCAGGTTTCGGCCAGGACGTGAAGAACACCGGCGGCGCCATTCAAAAGGGCGCAGAGAATACCAAAGAGAAGCTGTAACACGCGTTATGTCTTATTACTTTGGCTGTTGGGCATTCCCATTCCGCTGCTGATTCTGATCTATTTCCTGTTCCGCTAACGCGCATTTGAACGATCGACGGCCGCTCCTCACCGGGCGGCCGTTTTTATTTCTTGTCAGCGATTCCTGAGAGAACGCAAAGGCCGTTGATTCGATTGCAAGAAAAGAATTGCAGCGGCTTTTAACGACGCGATGCGAATTGCTATTCGCTCTAAATTGCAAACGAAAAGACTCTCAGCGACAGCACGTTGTCAGGTTCCGCCTCTAGCTTGCAGCCTATGAGATGTTCTCGGCACCGCCGAAACATCATCACCCGAAGCAACAAGGTAACACTGACATGGCGTCTTTCAGGCCGCGGCTTTCCGTCATCGCCGTTCTCTTCACGGCGCTGCTGCCCACTTTTGCTGTCGCTGCGCCTGCCGCCAAGCCATGGCCGAAATGGGAAGTGCATAACGACGCATCGAGCGCCAGCATCGATCACGGCGCGTGGGATCGCTTCCTGCACAAATACGCGCACACCAACGTCGACGGCATCGTGCGCGTCTCCTATGGCCAAGTCAGTCCGGCCGACAAGGCAGAGCTGGCCGCCGATCTGGCGCGCATGGCGGCGACGCCGATCAGTCAATTCAGCCGCAACGAGCAGCGCGCGTTCTGGATCGACCTTTACAACGAGTTGACGGTCAAGTTCGTGCTCGACAACTATCCGATGCCCAGCATCAACGACGTGTCGGGCGTCATGAAGCTGTTCTCCACCAGCCCGTGGGAACGCAAGCTGATCAAGATCGAGGGCCAAGATCTCACCCTCGACGATATCGAACATCGCATTCTGCGGCCGGGCTGGCGCGATCCGCGCATTCACTACGCGCTGAATTGCGCCTCGCTGGGCTGTCCCAATTTGCAGCCGATGGCCTACACCCCGGCCAACACCGATCAACTGCTCGACACCGGCGCGCACCAATACGTCAACAGCCCGCGCGGCGCCAGCATCACCGGCGGCAAGCTGGTCGTGTCGTCGATCTATGTCTGGTATCAGGCCGATTTCGGCGGCAACGATGGCGGCGTGATCGAGCATTTGAAGCGCTACGCCAGCCCCGATCTGCAACGCCAGCTCGGCACGGTCGATCACATCTCCTCCCACCATTACGACTGGTCGCTCAACGAGCAACCGGCGCAGTAAGAGGGGACTGGCATCATGAGAAAAATCGCAAGTCGCAAGACCAGTCCGATGCGCGGGCTTGGCGCAGTTTTACTCGCAGCCGCTTTGCTGGCCGGTTGCGCCGGCATTCAACAGCCTTTGCAATCGGACCTGGCTTCGTCTTCGGCCGACGTGCAGCAATGCGCGGCCTGGTTCGCCAAGCTCGACGGCGCGGTCGATCAGGCCGGCATGCGCGATGGGGAAACCTATCCGGTGCCGGGTTTTCCCTATCTGCGGGTCAATCGCTTCCTGGCCTCGTTCCGCGGCCAGGCGAAATCCGATCCGACCGCCTTCGCGGCATGGGAGGGCCGGTTGCGCGAACTTGATGCGCGCTCGCGCGGCTACGAATTGTCGGACCTGCCGGCGGCGTCGTTCAATCAGCTTGGCGTCAAGGACCGCACCGAAGCGGTAAGCCTTACCGAGCGTTGCGCCGACGTGCTGATGAGGCAGGACGGCGCCACAGCCTCGCGCCACACGCTGCTGATCGAGCAAGCGCAAGTGCCCGACGACTACGCCGATTGGAAGCGCGCGGTGGGTCTTTATCCGCTGGTCAAGCTGCCGTTCTACCAATTCGCCAAAGGCTGGCAGAACGAAGCCGAGACCTTGTTCCAGCAAGCCGCGGCCGGCAATGCTCCACAACACAATTTGCTGCGCTATCGGCCGGCCACGAGCCCCACCAATGCCATGACGGTGACCAAGATATTTGCCGCCACCAAGAGCGACCCATTGGGCGTGCCGCAGTTCAGCCAGCGCGACGCCGATACGCTGCTGGCTGCCTTCGCGCCGGTTTACGAGATCGACACCACCGACAAATTCGACCTGCCCGGCGCATTGCGCTGGGGCAACAGCGAGACGCCCCAAGTCGACGGCACGCACCCGACTGTCTACAGCCGCATCGCCTTCACGCGCTATCAGGGCCGCACCCTGGCGCAGATGGTTTACCTGGTGTGGTTCTCCGAACGGCCCGACGACGGGTGGACCGATTGGGTGTCCGGCAAGCTCGATGGCTTGATCTTCCGCGTCACCCTGGATGCGACGGGCCATCCCTTGGTCTACGACACCATTCACCCCTGCGGCTGCTATCACATGTTCTTCCCGACCGCGGCGGCGACGCCGGTGCCGCCGCCCAATAGCGGCGAGGAATGGGCCTTCATCCCGCGCAGCGCGCCGGCAATCGAAGCGTCGCAACGCATCGTGCTGCGCCTGACCAGCCGCAGCCATTATCTCACCGACATCCGCCCCGACGTAACCGGGAGCAACGCCGGACAGACTTATGCGATGGTCGACGACAGCATCCTGCGTGTGCTGCCCACCGCGTCGGGCACCAAAAGCATTTTCGGCCCGACCGGCATCGTCGCCGGAACGCAACGCGGCGAGCGCATGTTCACCTGGCCGTTGGGCATCGAAGACGCCGGCGCCATGCGCGAATGGGGCCGTCATGCCACCGCCTTGGTCGGTCGGCGGCATTTCGACGACGCCGATTTGATCGAGAAGCGTTTCCAGATCCCGTCGCTGACCGGCGCCGTCATGGCACCGCATGCCAACGGCAGCTGATCGCCGTCATACGCCCGCGCCTGTTCGCTCGTAACGCCGAAAGGAATTCCATGTCCATGCCCGCCAGCGTCGCCGATAGCGACGTCAGTAGTTACGAGCAATACGTCAATCCGCAATGGGTCCGTCTGCTCGACGTGTTGCGCATGAACGCGCATTACGTGCGCTGCCAGGGCGCCGAGCTGCACACCGCAGACGGACGCCAGATCGCCGATTTCAACTCCGGCTATTGCGTCCACAATATCGGTCACAACCATCCGCGGCTGGTGCGGGCGCTCAAGGACGAACTCGACCGGTCGGGCCCGGCCATGCTGCAAAGCCATGTTGCCGATATGGCTGGCGATCTGGGCCAACGCTTGTGCGATTTGGCCGGCGGACGTGTCCGCAAGGCGTTCTTCGGCAGCTCCGGCAGCGAAGGCGTCGAGGCGGTGATCAAATTCTCGCGCGCCCATACCAAGCGGCCGGGCATTCTCTATGCCGAAGGCGGCTTCCATGGCCTGACCTGCGGCGCGCTGTCCCTAATGTCCAATCCGTTCTGGCGTAAAGGCTTCGGGCCGCTGCTGCCCGACACCGAAGGCGTGAAATTCGGCGACCTCGAGACGCTCGAGCGCAAGCTGGCGACAAAAAAATTCGCCTCCTTCGTTTTAGAGCCGGTCCAGGCCGAGGCCGGCATCATCATCCCGGCGCCGGACTATCTGTCGCGTGCGGCAGCCTTGTGCCGGCGCTACGGCACCTTGTTCGTGCTCGACGAGGTGCAGACAGGCCTGTACCGCACCGGTCGCTTCCTGGCCGGGCACCATTTCGATGTCGAGCCCGATATGGTTGTGCTAGCCAAGGCGATGAGCGGCGGGCTGATCCCGTCCAGCGCCGTGCTGATGACCGAGGAGATTTGCCAATCGGTCTATAGCTCGCTGCAACGCTCGCTGATCCACACTTCGACCTATGGCGAGAACGGCCTGGCCATGCGCGCCGGGCTCACCACCCTGGATATTCTCGAAGACGAAAGACTGGGCGAGCGGGCTACGCAGAGCGGCGCGAAATTACGCCAAGCGTTGAGGGAACGTCTGTCAGGCTACGAGATGATCGCCGAAATTCGCGGTCTGGGTCTGTTCAACGCCATCGAGTTCAAGCCGCCACGCTCGCCCAAGCGCTGGCTGGCCTATCAGGCGTTCGACAAGATTCATCCGGCGGTGTTCGGCCAGTTGCTGGTGATGCGCCTGTTCCGCGACCACAACATCCTGAGCCAGATCTGCGGCAACAATTTCATGGTCCTAAAAGTGGCGCCTCCTTTGGCGATCGGCGATGCGCAGCTCGATCACTATGTCGACGCCATCGGCCAGGTCGTCGAGTTGATGCATGGCTCGGGCGGCTTCTGGTCCGAGGGATTGCAATTGGTGCGCCGCGTCGTGACGTCGATCTGAAACGAATTTCAAGGAGAGGCCAAATGACAATGCAATCGCGGCCGCTTGCGGTCCCGGCGATAGCCACCACGTCGATGCGCATCGCCGGTGTCGGCAGCGCTATGCCGGAGCACCGCTTCGCCCAATCGGCCATCGCCGCGGCGCTAAAGGATTATTGGGCCGAAAAATTGCGCAAACCCGAGCTGCTCGACCAGGTGCACGACAACGCCCGGGTCGATTTCCGTCATCTGTCGTTTCCGATGGAGCGTTACAAGGAATTCGCCTCCTGGGGC
>JBBSNV010000016.1:0-11862 GCA_038260375.1 Reyranellales bacterium | reverse complement strand
TGCTGTGGGAGATGTTCCCCGATCATCCCCATCTGCTGCCGGCCTACCACACGCCAGCCAAGCTCGCCGGCGGCTACGTCAAGAAGCCGATCTTCGGTCGCGAAGGCCAGAACGTCACCATCGTGGCGCGCGGCGCCGATACCGCCACCGCTGGTCCCTACGGCGCCGAAGGTTTCGTCTATCAGGCCTACCAGCCGATCCAGAGCTTCGACGGCTTCTATCCGATCATCGGCTCCTGGCTGATCGCTGGCCAGCCGGCCGGTATCGGCATCCGCGAAGACAGCCAGCCGATCACTGGCAATACCAGCCGCTTCGTGCCGCACTATTTCGTCTAGAACGGATCGCGATTAGGTGGAAACAAAACACGTTTCCACCTAAGTCGCGTGAATCCGCTCTATTTTAAATCTCGGCGTTCACCACGGTTTGCCGCACAGATCGATCGTGCCTTCGCTTGGCGCTGTGCCGTTGATGTCGCGCACCATCACCGCCGATAGCTGCCACACTTTCTTGCCGCCCGGCTGTCCGTAGAGCATCTCGCCCGGGAACACGCGCCAACCGAATTTGCGGTACAGCGCGATGTTCTTGTCCTCGCAGATCAGCAGCCCGAACTCCATGCCGCGCTTGATCGCCAGCTCGTTGGCGATTTCCAATGCATGCGTGGCGTGATGGCGGCCCTGCTGCTCGGGTCGCGTCATAACGCCACCGATGCCGCAGATTTTGGCCGGCGTGCCATTGGCCAACCCATCGCGATAATAAACGCCGACATGGCAAACCGGTCGCTTGCCGTCGAGCACGACCACACGCTGCTGCGGAGGCGACCACGTCACGCTGCGCCAAACTTTGGTGATTGGGTTTTCCGGCGGATAGACCAGATCGCCGATCGGCACCACCTCGTCCCAGCGGTCGCTGCCCCAGATTTCGATGACGGCGTTGTCTGTTGCCTTGTCGCTCACGATCCGCTCTCCGTTGACCGCATATGAACGGTTGTTTACCCGTGCCTGCTCCGCTACGCTTTGCCCGAAATCACAATGCCTAAAAAATCATAACAGGAGTAACGCCGTGAGCGAGTGGCAGAAGCGATACCAGCGCCTGAAATTCGATCGTCCCCACCCCAAGGTGCTGCGCGTGACCATGTCGCGCGAGGAGCGGCTCAACGCCACCGATGCCATCATGCATAAGGAGCTGGTCGATGTGTGGCGCGACATCGACGCCGACCGCACCATCAATTCGGTGATCCTGACCGGCGCTGGCAAGAACTTCTCGGCCGGCGGCGATTTCGAAGTGATCGAGAAGATAATTGCCGATTACGACGAGCGCGTGAATCTGTGGAAGGAAGCGCGCGATATCGTTTACAACGTGATCAACTGCTCCAAGCCGATCGTCAGCGCCATTCGCGGCCCGGCCGTCGGCGCCGGCTTGGTCGCCGGCATCCTGGCCGATGTGTCGATCGCCGCCAAGAAAGCGCGCATCATCGACGGTCATACGCGTTTGGGTGTGGCTGCGGGCGATCACGCCGCCATCATTTGGCCGCTGCTGTGCGGCATGGCTAAAGCCAAATATTATCTGCTGCTATGCGATGCCGTCAGCGGCGAGGAAGCCGAACGTATTGGTTTGATTTCGCTGGCGGTGGAAGACGAAGAGCTCGACGCCAAAGCGGTCGAGATCGCCTCGCGCCTGGCCGAAGGCGCGCAAAGCGCCATCCGCTTCACCAAATACGCACTCAACAACTGGTTCCGCATGGCCGGCCCGACCTTCGACGCCTCTTTGGCGCTGGAGTTCTTGGGCTTCACCGGGCCGGAAGTGAAGGAAGGCCTTGCTTCGCATAAAGAGAAGCGCAAGCCCAAATTTCCCGACAGCTCGCCTCTCTAGATTCGCGGAGCAGCTTAATTACGTCGTCCCGAGCGTAGCGAGGGATCTTGTTTCAACACATAAACCGATCTCGTTGATGCAAGGTCCTTCGCTGCGCTCAGGATGACGGGTAGAAGGAGATTTCAAATGCGTGGACTTGAAGGCAAGACCGTCATCGTCACCGGCGGCGGCGGGTCGATCGGCAAGGCGATCTGTCTGCGCTTCGCCGAGTTTGGCTGCAGGATCGGCGTGTTCGATCTCAACGCCGAGGCCGCACTCGATACAGCCAATGCCGTCAACACTGCCGGCGGGCGCGGCTATCCAGTCGAAATCGATATCGCCGATCACGACGCGGTCAAAAAGGCCGTCGCCGGTTTTGAGAAAGCCGCCGGCCCGACGCAAATCTTGGTCAACAACGCCGGCTGGGACAAGCTGGTCAACTTCATCCAGACCGACACCGCGTTCTGGAACAAGATCATCGGTATCAATTTGCACGGGCCAATGAATCTTCATCACGCTGTGCTGCCCGGCATGGTCGAGCGCGGCTATGGCCGCATCGTCAACATCGCGTCCGATGCCGGCCGGGTCGGTTCGTCGGGCGAAGCGGTCTACTCCGCCTGCAAGGGCGGCATCATTGCCTTCTCCAAGACCGTGGCGCGCGAAGTGGCGCGCAAGGGCGTGACCTTGAACTGCGTCTGCCCCGGCCCGACCGACACCAAGCTGTTGGCCGAGATCGCGGGCGACGGCGCCATGGGCGAGAAGATCCGCAGCGCCCTGGTCAACGCCGTGCCGATGAAGCGTGTCGGCAAGCCCGAGGACATTCCAGGCGCGGTGCTGTTTCTGTCGAGCGACGATGCAGCTTTCATCACCGGCCAAACGATTTCTGTGTCCGGCGGCCTGACCATGGCGGGCTAATGGCTCAAGCGGCGGCGCGGCGGTTCCACGGCATCAGCACCAACAGCCGCGCCATGCCACAGAAGCCCGACACGCCGGCGAACAGCAAGCCAGCGCCGACGAAAGCCGATAGCGCATAGAACTCCGGCGCGACGAAGAAGCCCAACACCGCGCCCAGCAGCACCAGGCCGCCGGCGGCGATCTGCACTTGGCGCATCAACTCGATCGGTTGGCTGCGGTCGATCCGGGTCGGCAGGCCGGCTTTGCGCCAAGCGTCCAACCCGCCTTCCAGGATATAAGCGTCGCAGTTTGCCTGCGCCGCCAGCTTGGCGGCGTTGCCGGCAGTACGCGCGCCGCTCTTGCAATGGAACACCACCACCGGGTGGTCGAGCGGCGGAACCTGCCCGCCGTCGATCTTACTCAACGGCAGATGCCGGGCGGCTGGAATATGCTCGCGCGCGTGCTCGTCGCTTTCGCGGATATCGACCAGCACGGCGCCCTGCTTGATCAGTTGGGTGGCCCGTTCGGGGGTGATGGTCTGCAGTATGGTCATGGCAAAAGCTCCGTTCACGGGCAGTAGAGGGATTTCAGCAGATTGAGCACGCGGCCTACCCGCGGATCGGCGATGCGGTAATGGATGGTTTGCGCCTCGCGCCGCGTCGCTACCAGGTTCTCGGCGCGCAGCCGCGCCAGATGCTGCGACAAGGCCGACTGGCTCAAGCCCACCGCATCGGTCAGGTCGCCCACCGACATCTCCCCTGCCGCGGCCAGTTGGCATAGGATCAGCAGCCTGCTTTCGTTGGCCAGCAGCTTCAGCATGTCGGCGACTTCGCCGGCGCTCTGCTGTAGTTTTTCGAGGTCGGTTTGCTTGCGCAACGGGCGTTCCATCAATTAGATATTGCTAAAGTAGTGTTTCCTAATATATATGTCAAGAGGCAGCAAACGGAGCCGACCATGGAAAAACCTGAAATCCAAGCTTTCTTCGACGAACCGACCTACACCGTCAGCTATCTGGTGTCCGATCCCGCCACCAAGCGCGCGGCAATTATCGATTCGGTGCTGGATTTCGACGCCAGGTCGGGCAAAGCCAATCACGCCACCGCGCGCAGGATGTTGGCCGCCGCGCGTGAGCAAGGACTGACCGTCGACTGGGTGCTGGAAACCCATGCCCATGCCGATCATTTGTCGGCCGCGCCTTACTTGAAAGCCCAGACCGGCGCGCCATTGGGCATCGGCAACCGCATCGGCGAGGTGCAGCATACCTTCGCCAAATTCTTCAACCTTGACGGCATTTCCGGCAGCGGCAGCGAGTTCGATCATCTGTTTGCCGACGGCGAGCGCTTCAAGCTGGGCGAGATCGAGGCCGAGGTCATGCACACGCCCGGCCACACGCCGGCCTGCGTCTCCTATCGCATCGGCGACGCGGTGTTCGTGGGCGACACCATGTTCATGCCCGATTACGGCACGGCGCGCTGCGATTTTCCGGGCGGCGACGCGCGCACTCTCTATCGCTCGATGCAGCGCGTGCTGTCGTTGCCGCCTCAAACGCGGCTGTTCATGTGCCACGACTACAAGGCGCCGGGCCGCGACAAGTTTGCCTGGGAAACCACGGTGGCCGAGCAGCGCGCCAAGAACATCCACATTCACGACGGCGTGTCGGAGGACGACTACGTCGCCATGCGCACCAAGCGCGATGCCACCCTGGCCGCGCCGGTGCTATTGCTGCCCTCGATCCAGGTCAACATCCGCGCCGGCGCCCTGCCCGCGCCGGAGAGCAACGGCACGGCCTATCTCAAGCTGCCGATCACCCTGACGGATTGAGCTGGGCGGCCGAGCTTTACAGCCCCAATACCACCTTGGCCATGATGTTGCGCTGAACCTCGCTCGAGCCGCCATAGATCGTCACTTTGCGGCCGTTGAAGTAGCGCGGCGCCACCGCATCGGCGCCCAAAGGGCCAATGGGCTCGACGTTTGAATTCACCGGGCGCAGATCGGTGAACGGATCGGCGTAATAGCCCAGCGCTTCGACCGCCATCTCCCCGATCTTCTGGATCACCTCGGTGCCGCGCAGCTTGACCACCGACGACATCGGGCCGGGCGCCTCGCCGGTCTTCAAGGTGGTGAAGAAGCGCAGCTCGTTGGCCACCACCGCCTCGATCTCGATGCCCAGCATCGCCATGCGGTCGCGGAAATCGGCATCGTCCATCAGCGTCTCGCCGCTATCGGCGTGCTGGCCTGAGGCCAGGCTGCGCAAACCTTCATAGGCCGATTGCAGGCGCGGGCCATAGGCCGCACCACCGCGCTCGAACTCGAGCAGGTACTTGGCGCAGGTCCAGCCCTTGTTCTCCTCGCCCACCAGGTTTTCCACCGGCACCTTCACGTCGGTGAAGAACACCTGATTCACTTCATGCCGATTGGCAACACGCGTGCCATCGGCGGTGATGATCGGCTCGATGCGGATGCCGGGCGATTTCATGTCGATCAGCAGGAAGGAAATGCCGTCCTGCGGCTTACCCTCGGTCGAAGTGCGGACCAAGCAGAAAATCCAATCGGCGTATTGCGCCAAAGTAGTCCAGATCTTCGAGCCGTTGACGACGTAGTGATCGCCTTGTTTGATCGCGCGCGTCTTGAGCGACGCCAGATCCGAACCCGAGCCCGGCTCGGAATAGCCCTGGCACCACACCTCTTCGCTCGACAGGATCTTGGGCAGGAAGCGCTTTTTTTGCGCGTCGGTGCCGAAGCGCATGATCACCGGCGCCACCATCTTCAAGCCGAATGGCGAGATGTAAGGCCCGTGCGCCGCCGCCATCTCCATCTCGAAGATGTATTTCTGCGGCTGCGTGAAGCCCGCCCCGCCATATTCCTTGGGCCAGTTGGGCGCGATCCAGCCGCGCTGGAACAGCTTCTTCTGCCAATTGACCATCTTCTCTTTGCTGACATGGCCGTTGCGGCTCTGGCGCACTTCGGCCGCCGTGTCGGCGGGATAATTGGTTTTGATGAAGTCGCGGACTTCGTCGCGGAACGTCAAGTCTTCGGCGGTGAATTCCAGATCCATGGTCGTTTCCCGTTTGGTTGCGACCATAGGGTATAAATCAACTGCGGCCGGCGCAACGGCACTTTGAAGCCTCGCGGTGCTATACTCGGCCCATGCGCAATCCGCTGCGAAAAACCTTGTTGGCGCTAGGCTTGGCGGCTAGCGCCGCCGCCGTGCTGCTGGTCACGATTTTGCTCTATGAGCGCTTGGGCAAAACGGCCAGCACTATCCTGGCCATTCCCAGCCTGACTGTGGCCGTACTGTCCTTGTTCACCGCCGTGTGGACCTTAAGCTACGCCATCGGCTACGCGCGCTTGATACGTGGTGGCAAGGTAATCGCGCGCTGGCACCTGACGCCGGCCGAATGGGATCGCTTTCGCGCCTTCGATGTCATACGCGCCGCTCAACACCTTTCTTTGCGCAACGATTTACGCATCGCCAAGCAAATTCCGGCGAATGGCGTGGACGTGATCGTCGGGCACAACGTCTTGGTGGTTGATAACTCGTTCCATCGCATTCACCGCGTGTTCGGTGGCCGCCAACTCAATTGGCTGAACGCGCCGGTCGACCCGGAATGCCTGGAATTTCCCAAAGCTTATGCGCGCCGTTATGGTGGCGCATTGCAGTTAACCTTGCGCGTACCCGTCCCTGCGTCGGCGCGGGCCGAGGGCGTGCGCGTGTTCCAGCACTATCAGGCCCTGCTGCCCAAGCCGGGCGCCGCCACGTTGCGCAACAAGCTGATCGCCATCGGCGTCATCGTCTTGATCGGGATTGGGCTGATGGGCGCCGCGGTGCTGTTCGGTTAAAAGCTATCCCGCAATCGGCAAGGTCTTGCGCAACTCGTTCTTGCTGATCTTCTCCAGGGTCGAGCGCGGGAAATCCTCGACGAGCAAGACTTGGCGCGGCACCTTGAAATTGGCCAGGTTCTTGCGGCAGGCATCCAGCACCGCCGCCGACAGTTCATTGTTGCCGCGGACTTTGATGCCCGGTCCCGGCCGCACGAACGCCACCGGCACTTCGTCCAGCATTTTGTGCTTCTGCGCTACCACCGCGCATTCGTAAACGCCCGGCACCAGCGCGATCACCGCTTCGATCTCCGACGCCGCCACATTCTCGCCGCCCACTTTCAGCATGTCCTTGTCGCGGTCGGCAAAGGTGATGCCGCCATCGAGATCCAGCCGCACCCGATCGCCGGTGATGAACCAACCTTGTTCGTCGAAACTGTCGCTGGTGGCCTGCGGATTGTTGAGATACTCGGCGAAGATCGAAACGCCGGGCACGCCCCAGAAACGGAAATGGCCGATCTCGCCCGGCTCGACCGGCGTCACGCCATCATCGCGTAGCACCTTCACGCCGTATTCCGGCGCCGGCCGCCCCGTCGTCATGTCCTGGGTCGGCGACACCAGATCGGTGATCAGGCCCTGGCTGACCGTCTCCGTCATGCCCCACCAGCTCACCATGTTGACGCCGAAATGCTTCTTGATCGCTTCGGCGATGATGGCGAATCCCCAGGTGCGGAAATGATGCTTGGGCACTTCCTGATCCATCACCGCCTTGGCGAAGAACGGCAAGGTCGACATCCACGTCGCCTTGTTGCGCATGGCGACGTCCCAGAAGCGCGTCGCCGAGAATCGCGGCTGCAGCACCACCGTGCCGCCGGCCCACATCGTCGGCAGGATCGAATAGGTCCGTGCGTTGGTGTGGAATGCCGGCATCAAAGTCAGATGCACCTCGTCTTGGGTCAGCCCTTGATGTACCGCCGTCGTGCGCGCGCCCCACAACGCATTGCCTTGGGTCCACAACACGCCTTTGGGCCGCGACGTGGTGCCGGAAGTGTATTGCACCGAGCCCGGCCGCCACGGATCGACCTCGAGCTTGGGCAAATCGGCCGGATCGCCGTCGAGTTGCGCGAACGATAGCGATTTCTCCGGCCGCAGCGAACCGTCGGCCGGCGCACCATCCATGGTGTTCTCGGTCACCGCCAGCCATTTGATGTGCTTGGCGTGTTTTGCGACAAGCTCGGCCAACTCAGGCTGGGTGATCGCCGCCACCGCGCCGCAATGATCGGCGAAATATTCCAGCTCCGGTCCGGCCGAGTGCGTGTTGGTGGTCACCACCACCGCGCCGATGCGCGCGCAGGCGAACCACAGGAATTCCAACTCCGGGCAGTTGTCTAGATGCACCAGCACGAAGTCGCCGGGCTTGATCCCGCGCTTGTGCAGGCCAGCCGCTACGCGCAACACCTTGGCGCGGAACTGTTGATAGGTCCAAACCCGTCGTTCACCGACGAACGGCTCCCACACCAGGTAAGGATGATCGCCGCGCGTCTGGGCGCGCCAATCGAGCAACCAATTGACATCGCGGCCGGCAAAAGGATTGACGATGCTACGGTCGATCTTGGGGTCGAGACTGCGTGGCTTAGCCATCTCTTTCCGTCCCTAAACGCTTGTTTACTTTGCGCCTAGGGTAACAGAGCAGCTAAGGGCTGCAATCGTTAGGTGGAGCTACCCCGCGCCGCGTTGCCTGGCCACGATGGTGGTGAGCGGCACGACGATGAAGCCGCGTTCGCGCAGATGCGGCAACCAATTGGCCAGCGCCGCGATGGTGTTGTCGTGCGGATGGCCGATCGCCACGGCGTAACCTTGCTTGCGCGAGATACGCTCCACTTCGGCCAGTTGATGCACCACGTTGTCCGACGACATGTTGTCGTCCAGGAACACGTTGCGGCTGACAGTGGGCACGCCCATTTCGCCCGCGATCTGCGCGCCCAGCGATTGCGCGGTGGTGCGCGAATCCAAGAACAGCAGCCCCCGCTTCTTCAATTCGCTCAACACCACTTCCATGCTGGCGCGCGTGGCGGTGAAGCGGCTGCCCATGTGATTGTTGACGCCGACGAAGCCATCGAATTGCGACAGCGCCTCTTGCAACCGCCGGCGCAGCTCCTGCTCGTCCATGCTGATCTTTAGCGCATTGGGACCGGGATCGGCGCTGCCGCTCGGTTCCATCGGGATATGCACCATCAGTTCATGCCCGCGCAGGCGGGCCAACGCGGTTTGAGTCGCCAGCTCCTTGGCATAAGGCAGATACGACAACGTAAGCGGCGCCGGTAGATCCAAAGTGCGCATCGAGCGCGGCCGGTCCAACCCCATATCGTCGATCACGATGGCGATCAGCGGCTTGCCCGCTTCGATCGGCGGCGTCGCCACGGCATAGCGCAGCCAGGCCGGTTGTGTGGCTGGGCGCGGAGGCGGCCCCGATGGCGTTGTCGTGGCCTGTTGCGGCGGCGCCAGTGGTTTGACGGACGGTGTCGGTGCGGCGGGCTGTGGCGCCTGTTGCGTGATCTGCGGCTTGGGCGGCGGCGATATGCTGCGCGGCGCTAGGGCGTAACCGATGCCACCGGCAATCAACGCCACCGTCACCAACCCGACGATGCGTAATGTCCGGGCGCTGAACTGCGCCACACCGCGCTGCCAACCGGCTTTGGCCTTGCGATACCAGGTAGCGAGTCGCTCGGAGCGAGTTTTGGGACGGCGGCGCGGCATACCAGCTATTGTAGGCGCTCCGGGTCGCTTCCGCTACATGCGGAAATTCATCAGTACCAAGCCGCTGACGATAAAGGCCGCGGCCAGCACGCGCCGCCAACCAAACGCCTCATGCAATAGGAACACGCCCATCAAAGCGGCAAACAGCACCGAGGTCTCGCGCAACGCCGCGACATGGGCCATGGCGCCTTTGCTCAACGCCCAAATGGCGATGCCGTAGCCCATCGCTGCCACCACCCCGCCGATGGCACTGCGCCAGCCATAAGTCCGCACATGCGCCCACGCCACATCGGGACCGCGTTTCCAGAAGCCGATCAGCAGCACCCACGGCCCTTCGGTGATGTTGAGCCAAGCAATGTAGCTCAGCGCGTTGCCCGAAACGCGCGCGCCCAGGCCATCGACGATTGTGTAGCCGGCAATGGTGCAGCCGGTTAATACCGCGAAGAACGTGCCACAACGGTCGCGGAAAAATGCTTGCAGGCCGCCGGCGAAGGACAGGCCGATGATGCCGCCCGAGATCAGCAACACGCCGAGCGCTTCGTGCAACAGCAGTGCCTCGCCCAACACCGAGCCCGAGACCAGCGCCACCAATAGCGGCCCCAGCCCGCGCGCGATCGGATAGACATGGCCAAGATCGCCATGCGCATAGGCGCGCAGCAGGAAGAAGTAATAGAAATTATGGATGACCACCGAGGCGATCATGTAGGGCCAGGCATCGAAATTGGGCCACGGCAGGAACGGCGCGATCGCCGCGCCCCACAGCGCGCCGGCCACCATCACCACGCCCATCGACAGCAGCCGGTCCTTGTCCGACTTGACCACGGCGTTCCAGCTCGCATGCATCAAGGCTGCGAGCAGGACCAGTCCGACGATGGTGGGATCGAGACGCACGGTGTTCTAATTCACGGTGTTCTTAATTCGTTGCCGACGAAGCGGCGGACTTTACGCCGATCGTTTGCTGCTGTCACAATCTCATGCTGCGCTGCCGCTTTGCACTGCCGACAAGGCTTATTACTTGGCGCTCACTGTTTTGCGTTCCAAACTGGCCGCATGACCCAACCCACCGGCTTTCGCAGCTTTGCCATTTGGAGTACGGCCAATCGCAGACGCTTTCTCTGGCTGTGGGGTGTCGGCATCGGTGTTTTGCTTGCTGTACTTGCGACAATTGACATCAGTGGCGATCAGCGCGCGGTGGACCGTCCTTATTTGTTCGTGCTGGTTCCGGCGCTTTGTCTTTTAGCGGGATACCTGCTTGGCTGGGTGATGTGGTTCTACTTTCGCTTCCTCAATAGTCTCGCGACGAGGCGCAAAATAACCACCAGACCAAGTCGGAAGTCATAAGACATGGACAATTGGCTGTTGCTGGCCGGCGCGGGGTTGATCGCCGGCATCATGAACGCGGTGGCAGGCGGCGGCACCTTCGTCACCCTGCCCGCGCTGATCTTTGCTGGCGTGCCCTCGGTCGCAGCCAACGCCACCAGCACCGTGGCGCTGTTCCCCGGCACGTTGGCCAGTGCCTATGCCTATCGCAAAGACTTCCGCAGCTTCACGAGTGCCGAGGGCGGTACCGATGGGCGTATCGAGGGCAGCGTCGATATCGTCACCCTGCTGCTGATCAGCCTGGCCGGCGGCTTGGTCGGCGCGCTGTTGCTGCTGTTCACGCCCAACAAGAGCTTCGACGTCATCGTGCCGTGGTTGTTGCTGCTGGGCACCGTGACCTTCGCCTTCGGCCCGCAATTGAGCGTGGTGCTGCGCCGTCGTTTCACGATCGGACCGGGCACGATGAAAGCCTGCCAGTTCGTGCTGGCGATCTATGGCGGCTATTTCGGCGGCGCGGTCGGCATCATGCTGATGGCGTGTTGGAGCCTGCTCGGCATGACCGATCTGTTGGCCATGAATGCCGCAAAGACGCTGCTGGTCACGGCGATGAACACGGTGGCGGCGATCTGCTTTGCCATCGCCGGCTTGGTGTGGTGGCCGCAGACCGGGATCATGGTGCTGGCCGCCGTGGTCGGCGGTTATGCCGGCGCCCGCGTGGCGCGGCGACTTAATCAAGTGTTATTCCGCAAGCTGATCTCGGTGTTCTACTTCGCGCTCACCGCCGCGTTCTTCTGGCGCGCTTTTTTTGCCTAAGGTTGCGGCTTCTTCCTGACTTGCCAACGCGTCAAGGCCAGCACCAGCCCGCCCGCCACCAAGCCCCAGAACGCACCACTGATGCCGAAGAACTTCACGTTGGCGACCGACGACGCTGCGGTGATGACGAACGTGATCACCGCCGCTTCGCGCTCGGCCGGCGATGCCACTGCGCCCGCCATGGCCGAGCCGAACGAGCCCAGTAGCGCCAGGCCCGCCACCGCTTCGATCAGGATCGGCGGCGAGGCGCTGATGAAGGCGGTGGCCGCAGTCGCCAGAACCCCGAACAACAAATAGGTGATGCCCGCCACCACCGCCGCCCAATAGCGCCGCGCCGGATCGGGATGGGCGTCAGGCCCGGCGCAAAGCGCTGCGGTGATCGCAGCCAGATTGACGCCATGGCCGCCGAAC
>JBBSNV010000015.1:0-11938 GCA_038260375.1 Reyranellales bacterium | reverse complement strand
GACCCGCCGGGCGAAACTCCGGCGGGGTTTCTCTCAATAGGTGAGGCGAACATGACCAAGGCGAAGCGCGGCGCGACGAATACGGAAGCGAGCATGGGCGTGCGGCCGCCCCCATCGTGGCCGACCGGCAAATATCGCCTGCAGCAAGCGCATTACATCGCGGCGTCGCCCGCTGCCGAGCATGCCACGGTGTTGCGCGAGGGCGTCGAGATCCGCTTCGCCGGCCGGCCCAGCCAATTCATGACGCCGCTCGATCAAGCGGCCAGGCAGGCAGTGGCGCAACGCGCAGCCGAGTTGGCGGCCGATCGCGCGGCGCAGTTCGCGCCGGAGATGCTGCTGGCGGGCCTGAGCCGGCGTCAGCTCGAGCAGCTGGGCGATGCGGTGACGGCGCGGCTGGGGCAAGGCCTGGGGCAAGGCCTGGGGCAAGGCCTGGGGCAAGGCGACGCGACTGCAGCATCGGCCGACGAGAAGGAATAGCTATGAGCGACAGCGCCATCGCCTTGGGGATTTTCGGCAGTGACAAGGCGGTGCTGGCGACCGACGTTACGGCGGGCGTACATACCTTGAAGGTCACGACCAACGCAGCCAGCGACGGCGTTGTCGTGCCAGGCTTTGGCGCGGCCAAGTATGTGATCGGCACGGTCATGAGCGGCGGTGTCCATACGCTTTGCGCGACGACAAGCGCGGCCAATGCCGCCATCGCCTTGATTGGAGCGGGGGCTGAGAAGATCGTGCTGGGCACGGTAGCGAGCGGCGGCGTCCATACCATCGCTGTTACTACCGGCGCGGCCAACAGTGCGATCCTGGTCAACACGTTCGGCTGGGGCCTGACCAAACTCGCCACCGTATTGGCGGCCGGCGTTCACACTCTGGCGGTCAACACCACCGCCAACGGCAGCTTCGCCGTATCGAGCTTCGGCGCAGATAAAAGCGTCATGGCGTCAGCCCTTACCGGCAACGTGCAGAGCCTGACCGTGAGCGGGTTGGCGAGTTACGTCGGGCCGCTCGATTACAGGCCCGGCGCGGTTGGCATCGCCGGCACGATCTTGTTTTACAGCGCCTATGCCGGCAAGGCGATCCGCGTTCGCAACCCCGATACCAATGTTGAGAGCGATATCGCCTTCACTTCGGCCGGCGTTCTAGACGACGCCGAGATCGCTGCGGCTCAAGGCGCATCGCTCACTCTGCCGGTGGTCAAGCTCTACGCCCAAGATGGCAGCGGCAACGATTATGTGCAGGCGACAGCGAGCAAGCAGCCGTTGCTGACGGCGAACGGTCCCAGTAGCGCATGGTGTGTGGAGTTCGATGGTGTGGATGATGCAATGCTCGCGCCACTTGTGAGCGTAAGCAATCCGATTATACGCTATTCAATATTCAACCCGATCGTCCAGGCACCAATTAAATATTATGCCGATTTTGCAGCTGCGGATGCCCACGGCGATTTAGGCACGTTCTACAATGATAGTGCACCGGCCGCTAAAATATACGTTAATGGATCAGCTGTCGGCCCGGTGGATTTTCCCGCCGCCACATGGAGTATCGCTACCAATTTATTCAACCTCACTGCATCGGCGCTTCGTCGCAATAAGCTCGCCGCCGTTACGGGGACGCTAAACGCCTCCACTTCGGTTGTCGGGTCTGTTCTCGGTGGCAAAGGCAGCGGGATCAGTGATTACACCAATACGGCCTTTGTTGGTGTGGCGATCTTCCCCGCCGCCGACAACACCACGGCGCAGAACCTGGTGATCGACGCCCTGGGAGCCGCAGCGGGGATCAGCGTATGAGTATTATCCACACCGCAGCGAAGCAGGCCGACCTGATTTAGGAGTTGTCGGCGGCGTCTGTAAGTTACCGTGTCCAGATTATCAATGCCGGCCGATTGAAAGTTCATCGTACAAACTCGGCTTGGTCGCTGTAACAACCATGGATTTCCAAAGAAACGGAAGGCGACCGGCGCCGCGGAATGCTATCTGCCCAAATCCAGCCGCTTTGAGCATGGCCTCCAGGGATTTTTGCGAAAAGAATTTTATATGACCGCCTTGATCGGCAACGCCGTGGTGGCGGTCCCAACGCCCCAGCAAGGCAATAGCAAGGTTTTTGGCGTAGCCATGATAGGGCGTGGTGACGATGAAAACACTGCCCGGTCTCAGCGCGGCGAAAACACGCGCGACCATAGCGGCGGGATCGTAAAGATGTTCAATGACTTCGCTACAAACGATGGCATCAAAGCCAAGCGGATCGATGGCGGTCAGGTCACCATAGACGTCGGCATTTACGAATTTAACGAGCGGGTAGGCGACGCGCGCAAGGGCTAATCCATCATCGGCACGGTCGCATCCGACAACGCTATGGCCCGCGAGCCGGTATTGATCGGTCAGCCATCCATTGCCGCAACCGAGGTCAAGGATGTGCAGGGAATGACCTTGCCGGCGCAAGGTGGTGAGAATGGGGGGAAGCACGATCCGCTGATGGATATGAGCGGCGGCATCTTTCCAACCGAAATCAACAGACATGTGCGGAGAATAGCAGGCGCGTAGAGGCGCGCAACACCATGGTGCGGATCCCACCGGTTACAAAGCACAATTGCCAGATTCTTAACGCGGCCGTAATAAGGGGTGGTCAAAACAAAGTGATTACACCGAGACGGCCTTTGTTGGTGTGGCGATCTCTACCGCTGCCGACGACACCACGGCGCAAAACCTGGTGATCGACGCGCTCGGAACCGCAGCGGGGATCAGCGTATGAGCCGCATCGTCATTCCCATTGCCGGCGGACTGGACCGCGCCATGCAGCTATCGGCCGACGGTCACGCGCTACGCCTTCGACATCAAGGAAGCGGTCGCCGCCTGGCTGCTGTACGATCCGAGGCGCCCGCAGTTATTGCGCGCGGCGCATTGGAACTCAACCGTGACCGCCGCGCCACGCCTGGTACCGTCCCCATTGCGCGGGAGCGAGCCCCATGGCAACGGCCTTGATCGCTTCGACCGGGGTGATTCGCCTGGTGAGCATTGCCTTGACCGCCGCCGTAATACCGCCAGGCTGGCGAAACAGGATGCGCCGCAACGGCTCTTCACGCTCCATATGCGCGACAATCGGCAGCGCCATTTCGGCCATAACTGTCAACGGAATCTTGCCGAGTTCACCAGACTCCGCAAGGTCGCTCATTTGAATGCGTCTCGCGCAATAAGTCGATGCCACCATTCGTTTCAATGCAACCGCATAGGAGCGAGCATCACGGGTCTCGCCCATCAGGCTTGCCAAATGCTCGCGATATTCCACCAACGCTTCGTCGAGACAGACGATGCGGCCGCCTTGAACCGCGCGAAAAGGCAGCACGATATCCTCGCAGCTGCGCAGTTCCTGCGGTATAGGCGAAAACGAAATCAAGGCGCTTCGACGGAAGGCAAGAGCAGCCCCCCAAATTGCCATGCCGCCCAGGGTAGCTCGGGTCACGTCATTCCATCCTGGCGGGATGGGGCTTTCGATGCCGCGCGGCGTTATCAGGGGGTGGGTAACGCAATTGACGGCAGGATCGGCGAAGGCGTCCCCGACTCGTTCCGCACGACTGGGAAAAGAAATGTCGTCGCCCGCCGCCAATATTACAATCTCGCCTGTTGCGCGACGCAAGACGCTATCGGTATGGGCTCCCACTCCCAGGTTGGTTCTATTGCGATTCAAGGTGACGGTATGAGGACCGTGATAGTTCGCGACCGCACCCTCAATGCATTGCCACGTCCGATCGGTGGAACAATCGTCGGAGATCAAAATTTCGATCGGGTCGCCACGCTGGCCAAGGGCGCCGGCAATCGCCTGGTCGACAAAGCGCTCGTGGTTGTATGTAAGCACAGCAAGCGTAGTGCGCATGCGTCAACGTAGCATGCCGATGATGCGATGCAACATTATCGTAGTTTCGAGAGACAGTGCCAGGGAGGGTCGATCGTTTGCGCGATTGTCACGCCGGACGAAACACCAAATTGTTCTCCGCCCCCGGCACCGGCGTCGGCGCGGCATAGCCCCAGCCGCGCAGTTGTGCAGCGATGCGCGCCAGGCCGCCGGGGTTGTGGCGCTCCTCGATTTCGACCAGCAACGCCGGTCGCTCGCGTGCGATGGTTTGCGCGCCGCCGGGTTTTTGCTGGCCGGCGCCGCGCTGCTGGTTTTGGCGGCACTACTGACGTGGAACGATACCAGCGTGAATTGGGCGCTGGCCGTCCCGTTGCCGATCGCCGCTGCGACGGTCTCACTGCTGGCGCTGACGCCGCAACAGCGCCGACGCGGCTTTGAGTTGGCACGGCGGACGATTGGCCGATGAACGAAGCCGCTGTTGTGCCGCCATGACGTTGACACTTAACATGGGGAATCTCGAGCGTTATGTCGAACAGGCGCTGCATGCCGCGCTGGCGCGACCGGCGCGCGGAGGGAGCCAGGGCTAGGTGGCAACGTCAATCGCGCTATCGAATCGGAGCGGCCAATGGCTGAAATGTTATCCATCGCGTTTATGACTTGCAATCGCGCGGCTCATGTCGAGCAAAGCTTGAGCTCGGTGCTCGAGCAAAGTGTCGACGGAATCGACGTCGTCATTTGCGACGACGCGTCAACGGACGGCACATACGAAAAGCTGCAGGAGATCACGGCAAACTATCGCGGCGGTAAACGGCTGCACCTGCTGAGAAATGAGGATCGCCTGGGCCTGATTGGCAATTTCAATCGCATGCTGAGAGAAGGGCAAAGCGATTACGTGATGTTTGCCCATGACGACGATCTGTCGCTGCCCGAGCGTGCTGCGACGGTGCTGGCGGCGATTAAGGGCGCGGCTGCGCCCCCAAGCGCCGTATTCCACGACGCGTTCAATCTGGCAGAGGACGGCGAGACCAAAGGCGTGATGAAGTACTGGCCGGCGGCGGTTCCCATTACACCCGAGCAAGTGGCGGGACTCGGCGCCAGTATCGTTGGCGCCGTGTCAACCTATTCGCGCCGCGTGTACGGGGAATTCGGTCCGGTACCAGCCAGGGCGCATTTCGAAGACGCTTGCAGCTTGTTCCGCGCCGCCTTGCTGGGCAATGCCTTGTATGTGCCGCAGCCGCTGATCGAAAAGCGGATCGACGGCCAAAGCCTCACCGGCCCGATGAGCATCGGGGCGCGGTCGTCGGGCCGTGCCATAAGGCAGGCATTGACCAACAACATCCGCAATCTGCTGCCCACCACATCGGTATGGGCGGAAGATCTGGCAAAATATGCGCCCCAGCTCGACGGCGGTGCGGAGCGATTGGCCGCCATCCGCCGGCTGCTCGATGCCATGGAAAAAAGGGTCCATGCCGAGCTGGCTCTGCTCGAGCATCGGCCCGCGGCCTTCAAATATTGGTTCGCGGCATTGCTGCGTCGCCGCAGCCGGCCGCGCGATGTGGCGAAATTGCTGCTGGTGGCCTATTGGCCGGATTTGTGGTTTGGCTATGCGCGATGGCGCCTGCGCCGCGCGTCCCGCAGCGATCCCCGGAAATTGATGTCGTAGCTCTGGAACAGTATGAGCTGGGCCAGCTCGGCATCTGCTCGGTAAAAGCGCTCTGCCCAGAAGTTTAGCGCTTGGCCGCCGACCAGCAAAACCCTTGGTTGAGACTGTATTGAATCCTGGCGCGCCCTACGACGCATCCGACCGGCGCGATGTGTGCAGGCACCAATTAAGTATTATGCCGATTTTGCAGCTGCGGATGCCCACGGCGATGATTACCGATCCGCCGGTTGCTGCGAACGCACTACACAACCGATAACAGAAGGAAACGGCAGACCGTGAACTTAGGCGCCGCGATAGACGCGCCACAGCCACGGCGCGCCAAGGCGAATCGTCGCGCGGGCTATATCGCGCCAGTTATTTCCAGCCCGGCGGGCGGCCACAGCAAGCGGTAAGGTTCGCAGGCGCTTATATGCCACGGCGGCCTCAAAAGCCGCCATGCCAGAAAGCGGGCGAAGATACTCAAGCAATTCTTCGGCGGTATCGGCGGCGATCAAGCCCTTAGCGGCGGCGTGTTTAATGTCGGCAGCTTGAGCCTGCCGAGCGGTGGCCATATTTTTGGCGTGGCCTTTTCCGTAGCTGCCAAGACAGAGGTTGCTAAAACCGTTGGCGTGAACCCTGTAGTCCACCAACGCTTGATTGCAAAAGGCGATGCGACCAATCAGAGCAGCCCGCAACGGCAGGACATAATCTTCGTACATAACGGCCCGCGACATCGGCGGGAACAGATCAAAGACCTCGCGCCGGTACGCGGCCGCAGCGCCACGCAAGATCGTATTGATAGCGTCGCGCGCGCATCGCGGCCAAGGCAGAGCGGTGCTCTCAGTTATTACGGTGCCGTCATCATCAATGATGCGCAGTTGTGAGCCGACCACGAACACGCCAGGAGCGAACAATTCGACCAGCCGTGCCACGCGATCAGGGCGGGCAACATCGTCACCAGCAGCAGCAACGATCAATTCTCCATGGGTCAACTGGGCGGCAATCTGGAAATTGCCTCCTATGCCAGCGCGCTCGCTATTGCGATTGATGCTAACCGCGACACCGCGAGGCGCCTGAGCGGCCAGGCGTTCAATGATCGGCCATGTCCCGTCGCTACTGGCATCATCGGAAATGACGATCTCCAACGGGCGGTAGGTTTGCGCGAACGCCGCTGTGATCGCTTCGGCAACAAACCGCTCTTGATTGTAAGTCAACAAAACAACGCTGGCGCGCATGGGGGCAATCTTGACCACACGCTCCGACATCGTCAACCGCGCGCTTCGCCATGACCATCGCCGCCGTCATCCAGCCGGCCCGCCGGCACCTCGACGCGCCGCTGCGGATGCTGCGCCAGAGCGATGCTGCTGGCCATTCTGGCGTTCTACCGTCTAGCGGCCGGTTATCAGGCCGTAGAAATTCATTTTTTTGCCGATCAACGCGCTGCCTTCATGTGAAAGGTGTCCTATGTCCCGATAGATGAAGGTTTCGCGCTGGGCGGCCAGGCACAGATCGTCGTGGCAGATGGCGTCGTTCAGCCACACCACTTCGTAGTCATGGGCGATCTTCGCCAGGAATTCTATTACCTCTCTGGAACGGACAGCGGCAGCAGCGGCGCTGAACCTGCATATGCTCAATGCTTCGCCAAATTTTATGGCGCTCTTCAAGCATTCTCCGGCATCGAACCCCGGCGCTGGCGGCGGCGCGAAGATGACCGGCTTGATGCCCATCGCCTTGAGCGCGTCCAAGGTGTGCTTGAAGCGGTCATAGGCGACGGTGCGACCCGGGACGACCTTGCCATCGCGCAGCATCATGGCTGCGTCGCCGTTGACATATTGTCCGAAGATCGAACTCAGCACCGCGTAACGCAGGCTGGGGGTGGCCTTGATATAGGACATCACCTGGTCGTTGTCGGCGATGCAGCCCCTGGCCCACGACGTGGGATAGTCGTTGGCGATCGGCGCAATGTCCAGAAACGGTCCGCACCGCGAGACGGTCATTTGCACGAGGCGAATGTCGGGGTTGGATGCCTGCAAGCCCTGCGTCAGATGCATCGCGTAGCTGTCGCCCCAGACGATTATTTCGGGTGTGTCGCTGGTCCGGCATTTTTCCGACAAGGTGAAGCTGCCCTCGCAGGTGTCGCTCAAGCCCTGATTTATGCGAAGCCGGTGTTCGGCGCTCGCGATGCTGGCTGGAAGCCGCGTCGGAAAGCCATCGGCAAATTGGGCGATCATGCCGAAAATCGCCAGGGCGGCGGTGAGCGACAGAGCCGTCAGCGCCACGGCGCGGCGCGAGCGGAACACCCGATAGCGGCGCTGACGCCAGGGCAGCTCGACATACTTCCAACTGAACGCGGCTAGACCGAAGGTTGCCAGGCACAAAGCGGCCATCAATGCCGGCGATGGCTCCACGATCGAGCGGATGCGGGCGAAGGCGAATAACGGCTGGTGCCACAGATAGGCGCTGTAGCTCATCAGGCCGATCAGCACCACCGGGCGTTGCGACAATGCGCAGTTGGCCAGGGTACCGGCGCGGGCGCAGGCGATCACCGCGCAAGTGCCGGCGACCGGCATGACAGCCCAGAGCGACGGCATCGGCGTGTTTTCGTCGAACCAGAACACCGCCGCCACAATCAGGGCGATCCCCAGCAGGGACAGCGCCTGGTCGCGTCCGCGCGACGGGTCGATGCGCAAGCGGGTCATCAGCGCGCCGGCCAGCAGCTCCCACGCGCGCGACGGCGCCCAATAGAAATTGATGGCGGGATGGGTGCGCGCGAGATATTCGCTGAGCGCCAGGCTGAGCAGGGCTCCGACGATCATGATCAAGGTGATCCGGCGTCGCGCGAAGCGGATCAGCAACAGCAGCAGGATCGGGAACACGATGTAGAACTGCTCCTCCACCGCCAGGCTCCAAGTGTGCAGCAGCGGCTTGAGCGCGCCCGAGGTATCGAAATAGCCGCTCTGGTGCCAGAACAGGAAATTGGATACGAACAGGCAGACTGATACTACGCTGGCGGCGAACTGCTCGAGCTCGAGCGGAAACATCCAGATCCAGGCAAACGGGATGCAGCACAACATGACGAAGAACAAAGCAGGCAGAATGCGCCGGGCGCGCCGCTCGTAAAAGCCGGCGAAGCTGAAGTTGCCCGCCTGCAGGTCGCGCATGATGATCGAGGTGATCAGATAGCCGCTGATGACGAAGAATACATCGACGCCGATGAAGCCGCCGCTGAATGGCTTGAACCCTGCGTGGAACAGAATGACGGGGATAACCGCTAGCGCTCGGAGACCATCTATCTCGGGTCGATAGAAATTCCTGTCACTCATCAATGGTCCTAGCTCAACCACTATTGGAAATAACGTCGCGGCGGGTTTGTAACAGTTGCTAGCGCGGCCGGCGGCAAGCCAGCGCGAAATTGTCGCTGAAACGCCGGCCGCGTAGTGAGCCGAAGCTGACCGCCTGCCAAGTGACGCGGGTGATGCCCGGGATCGCGCCGGCGTTGGAATAGGCGACGCCGACCGGCGTCAGCCCCGCTTCGCGTGCCGCGCGTTGCAAGTCGATTAGCAATAGCGGCGTGATATGCGCGGGATAACTGTCGGCGCCGAATGCGGCGAAATGGCCGCGCGCCAGCAGCGACACCAGCGATCGCCAGCTCTCGCAATTGGGCGTGGTCAGCACCAGCAAGCCCCCGGGCCGCAGCAGGCGCACGCAGTCGCGGAAGAACTGGCGCGGGTTCTCCAGATGCTCGATCACTTCCAGCGCCGTGATCGCGTCGAACGCTGCGTCTGGCAGCATTAAGGGTTGGTTCAGGTCGCCCTGCAGCCATTCGACCGCATGGGGCAATTCAGCCGGCCGCGCCATCAAGTCGGCGCCGGCCACGCGCTCGAAGCGATCGGTTTGCAGCAGACGGGCGGTAAAGCCGCCTTTGCCGGCGCCGAAATCCAGCACCATGCCGCGCGCGTTGTTTTGCCCAAGGCAGCGCAACGCCATCTCGTGAATGACGTCGTTGGAAATGCCGCCGCTGGCGTCGGACGCCGCTATTCTTTGCTGCTGCAGGGTTTGGTCGGGCATGGGCCTTATGTCGGGGCGTGCGAACTGCCGCTATGCTAGCATGATTCGGCTCCGACGCATCTGGCGCGCCACACGCCGCAAGCGATGGTCGACGCTCATCTGCAGGTCATGTCGGCAGATTAGGGACCGCGCTTGATGAAGTAGCGGATGCAGTCGTCGGCCACGATCAATTCCGATTTCAGCCCGCGCGCAGCTAGGAATTCGTTGACCGCCCTCTGGCAGCCGACGAAATAGCCGTAATCGTCGATGGTCACCACGCCGCCCGGCACTACCACATCGTAGAGATTGTCCAGGCAGGCGCGGGTCGATTCGTACCAGTCGCCCGCGATCGCCTGCGCTTGGGTGGCGCCGCAAAAGCCCGAGGCCCTGAGGAAGTTGGAGAACTGGCGTTGGACGCGGCGCGCCTTGAACGAGCGGTAGCCGCGTTAGGCCGGAGTGAAAGCTTTATGAGTTTTGACCAAGTTGCGCACGCGTGTGGGAATCATGCGCCGCAGAATGGTCCAGCGGCTTGGGACGGTCAATGCGACGGTTGACAGGTATTACAAGCGCTCTGGCGGGCTACCGCACTGCTTCGCTATAATCGGCCTCAATGAAGATCAATCACATTCGGCCCTTGACGTCGCTACGCTTTGCCGCCGCCTTATTGGTATTTATGCATCATTGGGGTGTGACATCCAATCTTGATATTCTTCGTTCATTTGGAACCATTGGTGTCGGATTTTTCTTCATGCTCTCTGGGCTGATCCTGGCTCACGTCTATAGCGAGCGCCTTAGGTTGGAAGGGTACCGAAGCTTCTACATTGGGCGTATCGCGCGAATACTTCCCGTACATTTAGTTACGGCTGTAATCGCTTCGATTGTGTTTACGTTACCTCTGACGATCAGAAGTGTTGTTCAGGTAATTTTAAACATTCCACTCCTGCAGGCATATTTTCCGCTTCCTGGTATCTATTTTTCACTGAATCAGCCATCTTGGAGTTTGTCTGATGAAATGTTCTTTTATACTTTATTCCCCTTTGTACTGCCGATAATCATCAATACAACTTATCGACAAGCAATATACCTAATAGTGATCATAGCAATTTTTACGTTAGCCTGGGCAATGTTGTGGAGCGGCCTTCGATGGAGGACCATCGAATTGGATCACTGGGCAGTGTACATCTTTCCGCCTGCTCGCTTTGTCGAGTTTGTTGCTGGGATTACTTTATGGCGATTGCTGAGCCGGGCCAAATTATCGCGCTTTGTTGCAACGATACTGGAGCTGACGTCTATAGCCATATTGACATTTTTAATTTTTAATTATGATGCATTTACAGTGTCGCAGCAATATGCATTCGCTTTCTTCTTTCCTTGCCTATTGCTGCTGGCAATATTCTTTTTATCTTCAGGTATGGTCTCTACGATACTTTCGTGGCGGCCGCTTGTGTATTTAGGGGAAATAAGCTTCGCTTTCTATATGATACATTATGTAGTAGTCCAAAATTTGCGCGGGGTTGATTTTGCAGTGACCTTGACCCTTACTATTGCCTGCGCTTCGGCGCTTCATCACTTGGTAGAAATTCCGGCGCAGAAATACATTACAAAACGGTGGAAGGCTCATTCCGATTATGTTCGATCCAAGCCGCAATCCAAACATAACACCTAGATAAGCGCAGGTTATTGGGCGGGCACATAGCCGCTCTCACCTCCCTTCCTGTGAACAAATTCTTAGCAAGCAACAGCAGCGCGAAGCGGCGCGGCTGAGGCATGGTCGCGTCGATGCAATCATCGGAGCGCGCTTCATGATCGTCGCCGCCGTCATCCAGTTCAGCACCCTGCCCGGCGCCCAGCCCAGCGCCACGCCTAACACGCGGCCATGACCACCCGCACCGACATCGTCAACCGCGCCTTGGCCGCGATCTCGGCCCAGGCCGACATCGTCAATGTGGCCGAGAATAGCAAGGAAGCGGTGGCGGCGCGGCTGCTTTACGACCCGACGCGGCAACAATTGTTGCGCTCCGCCCATTGGAACGTCGCGCGCAAGACCGCCGCGCTGACGTTGCTGAAGGCGGCGCCGGGCACGCCGGAGAATCCACAAACCAATCCCACGTCCGCCGATGGGACGCTGGGTTGGACACCGGATTTTCCCTCGCCGCCCTGGCTCTACGAATATCTGGTGCCGGCCGATTGCCAATTGCTGCGCTTTATCGTGCCGCTGCTGGCGACGGGCACCGGCGGGATGGTGATGCTGACACCGCGGCGCTTCGTGCTGGCCACCGACACCAATGCCCAGGGCCAGCAGGTCAATGTCGTGCTGGCCAACCAGCCGCACGCCATCGCGATCTACACCATGGATGTGCTGAACGAGAGCCTGTGGGATTCCTGTTTTCAGGAGGCGATGGTGTT
>JBBSNV010000014.1:0-11955 GCA_038260375.1 Reyranellales bacterium | reverse complement strand
TTGGCGTCCAAGTTCGACAGCGGCTCGTCGAACAGGAACACCGCGGGCTCGCGCACGATGGCGCGGCCCATGGCGACGCGCTGGCGCTGGCCGCCCGACAGCTGGCGCGGCTTGCGCTGCAGATACGGGCCCAGCTCCAGAATCTGCGCCGCCTTTTGCACCCGCGCCTCGATCTCGGCCTTGCTCATGCCGCGGATCTTCAGGCCATAGGCCATGTTCTGGTACACGCTCATATGCGGGTAGAGCGCGTAGTTCTGAAACACCATGGCGATGTCGCGATCCTTGGGCTCCAGCTTGTTGACCACGCGGCCGGCAATGTCGATCTCGCCGCCGCTGATCTGCTCCAGGCCGGCGACCATGCGCAGCAAAGTGGACTTGCCGCAGCCTGACGGGCCGACGATAACGACGAATTCGCCGTCCGCGATCTCCATGTCGATGCCATGGATGACTTCGAGCGGACCGTAGCTCTTGCGCACGCCGCGCAGGCTGACCTGGGCCATTGCTTCTCTCCCGCTCCCTTTACTTCTCGACTTCGACCAGTCCGCGAACGAATTGGCGTTGCATCACCATGACCACGATCACCGGCGGGATCATCGCCAGGATGGCGGCCGCCATCACCAGGTTCCAGATCGGCGCCGCCTCGACCGAATTGGTCAGCCGGCCGACCACCATGACCATGGTGTAGAACTCTTCCTTGGTGGTGATGATCAGCGGCCACAGGAACTGGTTCCAGCCGTAGATGAATTGGATCACGAACAGCGCGGCGATGGTGTTGCGCGACAACGGCAACAGCACGTCCCAGAAGAAGCGGAATGGGCCCGCACCATCGATGCGTGCGGCCTCCAGCATCTCGTCCGGCACGCTCATGAAGAACTGGCGAAACAGGAAGGTGGCGGTGGCCGAGGCAATCAAGGGGATGGTCAGGCCGCCATAGGTATCGAGCATGCCGAGATCGGCCACCACCTTGTAGGTCGGCAGGATGCGCACCTCGACCGGCAGCATCAAGGTGATGAAGATCATCCAGAAAATCAAATTGCGGAACGGAAAGCGGAAATAGACGATGGCGAATGCCGAGATGATCGAAATCGCGATCTTGCCGATGGCGATGCCCAGCGCGCTGATCATGCTGTTGGTCAGCGACTGGATCAGCGGCACGGTCAGAGTGCCCTTGCCGGTGCCGGCGAACAGCACGGTGGAATAGTTTTCCCACAAATAGCTGCCGGGCAGCAGCGGCAGCGGCGGGCTGGCTACCGTGACCTGGTCGTGGGTCGAGGCCACGAACGCCAAGTAGATCGGAAACACGATGATCGCCAGGCCGAGGATCAGCACCAGATGCGACAACAGGGTCAGGAACGGGCGGTTCTCGACCATCAATAATGCACCTTGCGCTCGATATAGCGGAACTGGATCACGGTCAGCGCGATCACAATGCTCATCAAGATCACCGATTGGGCGGCCGAGCCGCCGATGTCCTGGCCGCGGAAGCCGTCATTGAACACCTTATAGACCAGGATCTCGGTGGCCTTGGCCGGACCGCCTTGGGTGATCGCCGCCACCGTGCCGAAAGTGTTGAAGAACGCGGCGATGATGTTGACCACCATCAGGAAGAACGTGGTAGGCGACAGCAGCGGGAAGATGATGGTCCAGAACCGGCGCATCGGCCCCGCCCCGTCGATCGCGGCGGCTTCGATCAGGGAGCGCGGCACCGATTGCAGACCGGCCAGGAAGACCAGGAAATTATAGCTGATCTGGTTCCAAATCGCGGCTAGCACGATTAGCAAGAACGCCTGGTTGCCGTTGGTCAGGTAATTCCATTCGATGCCCAGCCGATCTAGCGTATAGGCCGCGACGCCGACCGACGGACTGAACAAAAAGGCCCATAGCGAGCCGGCCACCACCGGCGCCACGGCATAGGGCCAGATCAGGAACGTCTTGTAGACTGTGGCGCCGCGGATGATGCGGTCGGCCATCACCGCCAGCAGTAAGGAAAAGCTGATGCCGATGCCGGCGACTAGGATGGCGAAGATGAAGGTGGTTTGCGCCGAGTTGTAGTAATTGGCATCGCTCAGCAAACGGGTGAAATTGTCGAACCAGACGAATTTGGTGGTGACGCCGAAGGCGTCCTGCACCTGGGTCGAATAGACCAGGGTCTGGAACGCCGGCCAGATGAAAAAAACCAAGGTGATGACGACCTGCGGCGCCACCAACATATAGGGCAGCCACGGGTTGTTGAGAGTGACGCGTTTTTCCATGAAAAAACTAGGCGGGACAAGGAACCGACCGCTCCCCGGATGGAGAGCGGCCGGTTGCCGATGCTACTTGTTGTCTTGGTCGAATTTCTTCAGCAGTTCGTTGCCGCGTTTGACGATGTCGTCGAGCGCGGTCTTGGCGTCTTTCTTGCCCGACCACACCGCTTCAAGCTCTTCGTCCATTACGTCGCGGATCAGCACGAAGTTGCCCAAGCGCAGACCTTTGGAATTCTCGGTCGGCGGGTTGAGCGTCAACTGCTTGATCGCCACGTCGCGGCCGGGGAACTTGTCGTAGAAGCCCTGCTGCTTGGACAGATCGTAGGCGGCAATGGTGATCGGCACGTAACCGGTCTTCTGATGCCATTGCGCCTGGGTCTCGGACTTGGACAGGAAGCTGAAGAACTTCGCCACGCCTTTGTACTCGGCCTTGGGGCGGCCGTTCAGTACCCACAAAGTGGCGCCGCCGATGATCGAGTTCTGCGGCTTGGACACCACGTCGTCCATATACGGCATCATGGCGATGCCGAACGGCGTGTCCTTCAAGCCGGCCTGGATGGCGCCGGCCGAACCCGACGAAGCGATATGCATGCCGCATTCGCCCGAAGTGAACAGCGGCGTCGACTTGCCTTCGCGGCCGCCATACTGGAAGCGCTTGTCCTTCTGCCAATCGGCCAGCATCGAGATCAGCTTCACATGCGCCGGCGAGTTGATCTTCAACTCGATGTCGGTGCCGCCGAAGCCGTTCTCCTTGGTCGCCACCGGCAGATTGTGCCAGGCCGAGAAATTCTCGAGCAGCACCCAGGTCTGCCACTGCGTGGTGAAGCCGCACTTGGCCGCGCCCGAGGACACGATCTTAGCCGCATCTTCGCCTACTTCCTTCCAGGTTGTCGGCGGCTTTTCCGGGTCCAGACCAGCCTTCTTGAACACATCCTTGTTCCAGTAGAACACCGGGGTGGAGGAGTTGAACGGCATCGACAGCAACTTGCCGTCGGTGGTCGAGTAGTAGCCGTACACCGGACCGATATAGGCCTTGGGATCGAACGGCTCGTTGGCGTCGGCCATCAACTGATAGACCGGATAGACCACGCCCTTGGCCGCCATCATGCTGGCGGTGCCGACTTCGAACACTTGGACGATCGCCGGCGCTTGGCCGGCGCGGAACGCGGCGGTCGCCGCCGTCAGCGTCTCGGTATAGGAGCCTTTGTAAACGGCGGTGACCTTGTACTCGGATTGCGATTTGTTGAACTGGTCGGCCAAGCCGTTGACCACTTCGCCCAGCTGGCCGCCCATGGCATGCCACCACTGAATTTCCACGACGCCAGCCGGCGTTGCGGCCGGAGCAGGCGCCGGCGTGGGCGGCGGGGTGGCTGCGGTCTGCGTGGCCGGCGCGGGCGTTTTCGGCGCCATGGCCATCTCGGCTTTCTTGTTAAAGAACAAGAAGTAGCCGGCCACCGCGATCGCCACGATGGCGATGATGGCGATAAGCGATCTGTTATTCATGAAAGGCGCTCCCTTTTTTTTCGACTGGCGGCAACTTGGCGGCTGCCAGTAACCGTATTGTTTCAGTTTTATTAAATTGTGGTGACAGCAAACCAGAAACGCCCGCGCCAGGGCAACCCCAAATTTGCACCGGGCCGGGGTTTAAACGCCGTTGCAGCGACTATTGGCGCAGCGCAGCAATAATAACGTCGGGCGCGTCGCTGATCACCGTATCGGCGCCCCAACCCACCAATTGGCGCGCCAATGCGGGATCGTCGATGGTGTAAACGCCCAGGGCGAAGCCCGCTTGTTTGACCGCACCGGCTTGCGCGGCGCTGAGCTTCTTGCCGTTGGTATTGACGACCACCGCCTCGGCGGCGCGGGCGCGTTCGAGCCAATTGCCCTCGATCCGGTCGATCAGCGAGGCGCGCGGCAGATCGGGATTGCAACGCTTGGCCTCGGCCAACGCGACGTCCTTGAAGCTCGACAGCAACGGCGGGGGTAGGTTGGCAGGCCAGAAGCGCTCGATCGCCGCCACCGTGGCGCGGGCGGTTTCCACCTCGGCGCCGGGCGAAGGCTTGATTTCGACATTGGCGCCCAGGCCCAGCTCGGCCAACAGATCGATCGTGCCCTCGAAACTGGGGGCGCGCTCGTTGGCGTATTTTTTGCCGAACCAGCCACCGGCGTTGAGCACCTTGATCTCGCGCCACGGCAGAGTGGCCGACAGCCGATCAAACCCCGCCGTGCGCAGCAGCGAGTCGTCGTGCATGACGAACACCACGCCGTCCAAACTCAGCCGCACGTCGAACTCGACCCACTCTGCGCCGCGCGCCTTGGCTTCGCGAAATCCGGCCAAGGTGTTCTCGGGCGCGTAGAGCGCGGCACCGCGATGGCCGATAACCTTGGGCAGTTTGAGCGGTTGGGCTGGAATCATGAAAAACTTCCGTTTAGCGTTGCGATGGACATAAACGAGAGCAAGATGCCCCGCAAGCCTGCCAAAAAGCCCCACGCCTTACCCACCATAGGCCCCAACTTCCGCCTCGATGGTCGCCGCGCTCTGGTGACCGGCGCAACGCGCGGCCTGGGGCTGGAGATTGCGCGTGCGCTGGCGCAAGCCGGCGCGCAGGTCTTTATCAATGGGCGAAAAGCCGATGCGGTGAAACAACAGGTCCAAGCTTTGAATAAGGCCGGCCTCAAGGTCGAAGGCCTGGCGTTCGACGTCACCGATGCCGCCGCGACCGAGCGCGCCTTCGCCAAGATCGAGAATGGGACCGGGGGCATCGACATCCTGGTCAACAATGTCGGCGTGCGCGACCGGCGCGGATTGGATGCGCTCGACACAAAGGATTTCAACACGCTGTTGCAGAGCGACGTGATCGCGGCTTACGGCACCTGCCGGCTGGCGGCGCCGGGCATGCGCGCGCGCAAGTTCGGCCGCATCATCAACGTCACTTCGATCATTGCCGAGTTGGCTCGGCCGGGCGACCCTGCCTACATCTCGGCCAAGGCCGGACTGGCAGGTTTGACCCGCGCGCTGGCCGCCGATTTGGGGCCGCACGGCATCACCGTCAACGCCATCTCGCCCGGCTTCTTCGCCACCGAGACCAACAAGCCAATGATCGCCAATCCCAAGATCGGCCCGGTCTATGCCGCGCGCGTGCCGCTGGGCCGCTGGGCCGAGCCCCAAGAAATCGCGGGCGCGGCGGTGTTCCTGGCCAGCGCTGCGGGCTCTTACGTCAACGGCCACATCCTGGTTGTCGATGGCGGCGTCAGCGCCACTTACGGCATGGTGTAAGAATAGGCTATCGATTGACCTGGATTGGGTGGGCCTCGGGGGCGTGATGAAACGACTAGCGATAGCGGCAATCGGCTTGATGCTGTGTGGACCGGCTTGGGCGGCCGAAGCCGGCCACGCCTCGATCGACGGCACCAAGCTTGGCATCTATTGGGTGCTGCCGTTCGCCGGCCTGCTGCTGTCGATCGCCATCATGCCGCTGGCGGTGCCGAAATTCTGGCACCACCACTTCGGCAAGGTGGCCGCGTTCTGGGCGCTGTGCTTTCTGATCCCGAACGCCGCGCTGTTCGGCCTCGACATCACCGGCACCGAAGTGCTGCACACCGCGCTGCTGGAATACATCCCGTTCATCATACTGCTGCTGGCGCTGTTCACCGTGGCCGGCGGCGTGGTGATCGGCGGCAATCTGCACGGCTCGCCCTCGCTCAACACTGCCATGCTGACCTTGGGGACTTTGCTGGCCGGCATCATGGGCACTACCGGGGCCTCGATCCTGCTGATCCGCCCGCTGCTGCGCGCCAACGACAACCGCAAGCACAAGACCCATGTGTTCATTTTCTTTATCTTCCTAGTGTCCAATATCGGCGGTGCGCTGACGCCGCTGGGCGATCCGCCGCTGTTCCTGGGCTTCCTTAAGGGCGTCGATTTCTTTTGGCCGGCGATCCACATCTCGATCGAAATGCTGCTGGCGGTGATCGTGCTATTGAGTCTGTTCTTCGCCATCGACAGCCACTACTACGGCAAGGAAGGCGAAGTGAAGCGCGATCCGACGCCCGATTCGCCCATTCTGTTGCATGGCGGCGTCAACATCATCCTGCTGCTCTGCGTGGTCGGCGCGGTGCTGATGAGCGGCATCTGGAAAACCGACGCGGCCATTACCGTCGCCGGCATCGAGCTTGGCCTGCCCGGCCTGCTGCGCGACGTGCTGCTGCTGGCCATCACCTTCGCGTCCTGGCGCCTGACCTCGCAGAAGGCGCGCAAAGCCAACGAATTTTCCTGGGGCCCAATGCTGGAAGTGGCCAAGCTGTTCGCCGGTATTTTCGTTACCATCATCCCGGCCATCGCCATATTGCGGGCTGGCGCCAATGGCGCGCTGGCGCCGCTGGTCGGCCTGGTCACCGGCCCCAATGGCGAGCCGATCAACGCCTGGTATTTCTGGCTGACCGGCGGGCTGTCGAGCTTCCTCGACAACGCGCCGACCTATCTGATCTTCTTCAACATGGCGGGTGGCGATGCCGGCAATCTGATGGGACCGCTGGCCGCGACCCTGTCGGCGATCTCGGCCGGCGCAGTGTTCATGGGCGCCAATTCCTATATCGGCAACGCGCCTAATTTCATGGTCAAGTCGATCGTCGAGGAGCGTGGCGTAAAGATGCCCAGCTTCTTCGGCTATATGGCCTGGTCGTGTGGAATATTGTTGCCGCTATTTGTGGTCTTGACCTTACTCTTCTATCGCTGAGACCGCTCACAACTCGAGCTGGCGATAGACCTCGCGCGCCAGGGCCAGCAGCTTGTCGCGTTCGATCTCGCCGCTCATCGCATAGCCCAGCCCGTTATCGATCCAGAAGAAGGTCGACACGCCGTCGGCCTGGCGAAACTGGAATGCGGTTTCGTGGTTGTCGACATTGCCCGCGACGTAGCAGGTCACGCGCTTGCCGGTGACGTCCTCGTACATCAGCAGCGCCGCCGGGATCGCCTGGCCGCCGGCGCTTTGGCCCGGCAACAAGCGGCCGCCCACTAGATGGAAGCCGAAATCGGCCAATTTGGGCGCGGCGATCTTGCTGCCCAAGCGCTTGGACAACCAGGCCACCAGATGGGTCTCCTGGTCGCCGCCCACTTCGACCGGATGGCGCACTTCGACGGTGTAGAGCCGGTAGGCCGCGGCGGCATCGGCCACGAAGGCGCTTGGCCCCGGCGCGGTCTCGCTCCACGGCTTGTCGAGCGGCGCCAGCCATCCGGCCACACCGCCCAGCACCAGCAAACCGATCGCTGCGGCGGCCTGGCGCCACGGATTTGCCCCGGGGCCGCGCCGCTCGCTCAAGCCCGCCAGGCGCGCAGGGATCGGCTGCTCCAGCACTGGATCGAACGCCGCCTGCAAAGCTTCGTTCTGGGCGCGCCATTCCTGCACGTCCTCGGCGATCTCGGGATGTTCGGCCAGCCAGGTTTCGACCGTCGCCCGCAACGCGGCGTCGAGCTGGCCGTCGGCATAGGCGTGCAGCATCGCCTCGTCGACTGCCTGCCCGCTTTCGCGCGCGCCGCTCATTTCACTCTCCACAGGCCGATGCGCGCGCTGGGCCGGGTGATCTCGCGCAGGCGGGTGCGGGCGCGCGACAGACGCGACATGATGGTGCCGACCGGCACGTCGAGCAGCGCCGCCACTTCCTCGTAGCGCATGCCCTCGATCGCGACCAAGCCCAGCACCTGGCGTTGCTCGTAGGGCAGCAGCTCGATGGCCAACGCCACCTCGCCCGCCGCCACGCGCTCGAGCTGGTCGGCGGGACGCGAACCGAGCTCGGCCGGATCGACGCCGTCGGCAATCGGGGCGCGGCGGGCGGCGCGGATATGATTTACGTGGATGTTGTGCATGATGGTGAACAGCCAGCCGCGTAGATTGCCGGGGCGACGCCACAGATGGCGGCGCGACAGCGCCCGCTCCAGGCAGTCCTGCACCAGATCGTCGGCACGCCCGGCATCGGCGGTAAGCACGCGCGCGTAGCGCCGCAGCGCGGGGATATGTTCGGCGAAACGACTGGCGACATCTTCCATTTCAGCCTCGATCGCGCCACTGCATGGCGGCGATCATAAGGTGTGGCGATACAACCCGCCACGCCCGGTTGGGGCCGTGCGCGGCGTCGCTTCAATAACACCGTCGGCCGCCAGGATATTCCATAGAAAAACTCCGCCGCAGCGGGCGTCTCGCTGCCCGGTCGGCCGGCGTGGCCGCGGCGTACTGCACTATTCGTCACCTGCCCCATGCTTGGCTCTGCCGCACGCCGCAATTCTATGCGCCGCTGGCCAGGGCTGGCATAAGCGCCTTTACGAGTCGAGTTGGGGCGCGGAAGTGACGGGTCCCACGTTACGCATGGCGGGCCCGCACAGCCGCGACTGCCAGAGGCAGAGTGCAGGTGTCACCAGCAGCTCCATCGCCAAGGCACCGAGCGTGGTTAGCGACGGTGGGTCGCCGAGCGCGACACCCAACAATCGGCAGAGGCCGCCGATTACCACGATGAATGTGAGCAGGCGGACCCGCGCCGTCTTGCTCTCGATGGCCGGAATAGCACTCCAGAAGGCAAATCCGATCGCCAGCAGCAGTCCCGACAGGTAGCGTTGGTGATTGACCGCCCACGCATCGGCGCCCGCAACACCATGCAACACGCCCCAGCCACCTGCGAAAACCGGCACACAGGCGGCAATCAGGACCGAGCCCTGGAGGGCCTTTCTTTCGAGAGCATGCTTTCCCACGCTTTTTTACGCGACGCCGCGTCATAAGTTCCGGCTGCGTGGTCAACGACGCCCCAGCTTGACGCTGGTGATCTACACTGCGGCGTGGAGAGTCCGCTTCGTGGGGTTGGCTTGGCCGGCGCCCTAAATCCCATTGGCCAACCCCAAGCCTCGGGAGAGGGGTATAAATAGTTTATATTGCTGGCGTTAGCGCACCGCGATATCGGCCACGTCGTGGATGTCGATGTCAGTATCGGCCGAAACGATGCGGCAGGGCTCGACATCGATCTCGGTTCGGCTGCCGTCGCGATGGGTGATGAGTGCGGTCGGGATGTCGCCCGGCACGAACACCACATGGCGCATCGCGCTCCAGGCAATGACCGAGGATTGGCCTTTGCGCAACACCGGCAGGCCGTCGACCGTGCCGCCGCGGTTCAGCACGGCATGCGGATCGCGCACGATATAGATCGTGGAATCGCCGGTGCCCTTTTGGACTTCGATAGTCTCGGCCGCAGCGACGCTTGGCACCGCCAACAGCGCCACCAAGAAGAAACGGCGCGCGACAACCACGATTGCGGTCACGACGCGCCGCATTGGTTCACACCACCCGGAAGTTCTTGAACTGCCAGGCATCGGATTTATCGAGATCCTCGGGGAACAGCTTTTCGCGCTCGAGCAGCGGTGTCCAATCGGAATACTTGCCGACCACCGGCCCGAGATAGGGCATGCAGATTTCGAGGTTGCGCTGGAAATCCATCTCGTCGGCCTCGACTATGCCGCGGTTGGGATTCTCCAACGCCCAGATGATGCCCGACAAAGTCGGCGCGGTGACCTGCAAGGAGGTGGCGTTGTTGTAGGGCGCCAGCTTGCGCGCTTCCTTGATCGAAAGCTGCGAACCATACCAATAGGCGCCCTTCTTGTGGCCCATCAGCAGCACGCCCAGCTCGTCGATGCCGCTCACCACTTCTTCCACCATCAGCCGCTTCTTGCTCTGCTCGTGGAAATTCTTGCCGACGATCTCGTGCATCGACAGGATCGCCGCATCGCAGGGGTGATAGGCGTAATGCACGGTCGGGCGATAGGTGGCGTTGTTGCCCTTACCGATCGTGTAATAGTCGGCGATCGAGATCGCCTCGTTATGGGTGACGATGAAACCGTGGAACGGCCCCTCGATCGGCGTCCAGGTGCGCACCTGCGTGGTCAGGCCCGGCCGGTTGAGATAGATCGCCGAGCCGCAGCCGAAATCGTGGCGCGCGCCGTCGGTGGGGAAATGCTTCTCGTGGCTGCCCCAGCCCAGCTCCGAGGGCTGGCCGCCCTCGCTGACGAAACCGTCGATCGACCAAGTGTTGACGAACTCGCCCACTTTCTTGGGCGTGTTGGACACTTGGGTGTCACGCTCGGCGATGTGGATGGTCTTGATGCCGAGCGCTTGCGCCAGCGCCGCCCAACCGGCGCGATCGGTCGGCGTCGTGACCTTGAGCTTGGTGTCCTTGGCGATGTTGAGCAGCGCCTGCTTGACGAAATGCGACACCAGCCCGGGATTGGCGCCATGGGCGATCACCGCGGTGGGACCGCCTTTATACTTGTCGCGCAGTGCCAGCGCGTTCTCGCGCAGCGCGTAGTTGGAGCGCTGCGACACCGACAAATTGGGATCGGTGTAACCGCCCGGCCACGGTTCGATGCAAGTGTCGATATAGCTGGCGCCGGCCGCTTGGCACAGCCCGACCAGCGCGGTGGTGGCCACCTCGACCGAGAGGTTGACCAGGAAGTCGCCCCGGCCCAAAAGCGGGCTTAGCACCTTTTTATAGTTGTCCTGGGTCAGGCGCTGCTTGACGAACTTGATGCCGTATTTCTTGGCTTCGGCTCGGCCGCGCTCGTCGGCCGTGACGATGGTCAGCTGCGAAGCCTTCATATCGATATGGCGCAGCATCAGCGGCAGCACGCCCTGGCCGATCGAGCCGAAGCCGATCATCACCATGCGGCCCTTGAAGCCGACGTATTTCGGATGTTTCGCCATTATCAATCTCCCGTGAATAAAGACGGCGGGGTATCGAGCAAATCGCCTTTGACGGAAGCGTCGGCGCTTCCATCAGAAGGCGTGAATTTGCTCGACTCTTCTAGAAAGTAGAGCGGATTCACGCAATCAGGGGCAACGCTATTGCGCTGCCCCTGATCACAATCCGCGCTATGGCTCCGCCGCGTCGACTATAGACCGTTTACGTTACGGTTAGATGCAGATGGTCCTCAGCGGCGGGAAGCCGTTGAAATTGATCGACGAGTAGCTGGTGGTATAGGCGCCGGTCGCCAGGATTTCCACCTTGTCGCCAACCTTGAGGTCGAGCGGCATCTTGTACTCGGTCTTCTCGTACAGAATGTCGGCGCTGTCGCAGGTAGGGCCGGCGATCACCACCGGTCCAGCCTTGCGGCCATCGAGCTTGGTGCGGAAGCGATACTTGATCGCCTCGTCCATGGTCTCGGCCAGGCCGCCGAACTTGCCGACATCGAGATAGACCCAACGCTTCTTGTCGTTGACGTCCTTCTTCGAGATCAGCACCACTTCGGACTGCAGCACGCCGGCATCGCCCACCATCGAGCGACCGGGCTCGATGATGATCTCCGGCAGATCGTTGCCGAAATGCTTGGTCATCGCGCGCATCACCGCCAAGGCGTAATCCTTCACGCCCGGCACTTCGGCGCGGTACTTGGCCGGGAAGCCGCCGCCCAGATTGATCATCTTCAGCTCGACGCCGTCCTGCTGCAGGGCGAAGAACAGCTGGGCGGTGCGGCCGACCGCACTGTCCCATTGCTCCACGTTGGTCTGCTGCGAGCCGACATGGAACGACAGGCCGTACGGGTCCAAGCCCCATTTCTTGGCCTTGATCAACAGGTCGCGCGCCATGTCCGGCGAGCAGCCGAATTTCTTCGACAGCGGCCACTCGGCGCCCTCGCAATCGACCAGCACGCGGCAGAACACGCGCGCGCCCGGCGCCA
>JBBSNV010000013.1:0-11985 GCA_038260375.1 Reyranellales bacterium | reverse complement strand
GACAACCAGCTGCGCGGCCGTTCCGGTCGCCAAGGCGATCCCGGTGCGTCGAAGTTCTTCCTGTCTTTGGAAGACGATCTGATGCGCATTTTCGGCACCGATCGCATGGACGGCATGCTGCGTCGCCTCGGCCTTAAGGACGGCGAAGCCATCGTCCATCCCTGGATCAACAAAGCGCTGGAAAAGGCGCAGCAGAAGGTCGAGGCGCGCAACTTCGACATGCGCAAGAACATCCTGCGCTATGACGACGTGATGAATGGCCAGCGCAAGGAAATCTATCGCGAGCGCATCGAAATCATGAGCCAGGAGGACGTTTCCGAAACCGTGCAGTCGATGCGCGAGGAAGCGATCCACGCCATGGTCGGCCGCGCCATGCCGGAAAGCGCCTATGCCGAGCAATGGGACGTCAACGGCCTGCACGAGGAAGTCACCCGTGTGCTGGGCTTGGATTTGCCGATCAAGGATTGGGCCAAAGAAGAAGGCATCGCCGACAGCGAGATGCGCAACCGCCTGTCCGACGCGCTCAATCGCAAGATGGCCGAGAAGGCCGCCAATTTCGGGCCCGACGTGATGCGCCAAGTCGAGAAGAATCTGGTGCTGCAGATTCTCGACCAGAGTTGGAAGGAGCATCTGTTGGTACTCGACCATCTGCGCCAGGGCATCGTGCTGCGCGCCTATGGCCAGAAGGATCCGCTCAACGAATACAAACGCGAAGCCTTCAACCTGTTCCAGCGCATGCTGATCAGCATGCGCGAGACGGTGACGCAATATCTGTCGCATGTCGAAGTGCGCATGGACCAGCCCTTGCCCGAGATGCCGCGCCAACCGGAGATGGTCGAGACGCGCCAAGATCCGGCGGTAGCGATGGCGATGCAGGACAGCGACGAGTTCCTCGAACCGGAACGGCTGCGCGCCACCGGCACCGACGGCCCGGGCGCATCGATGCCCAGCACCCGCCGCCGCAGCGCCGCTTCTGCCGATCCGCTCAATCCCGAAAGCTGGGGCCGAGTGCAACGCAACGCGCCTTGCCCGTGCGGCTCGGGCCGCAAGTTCAAGCACTGCCATGGGCGAATTTAAGATTGTTATTATTCAAGCACTTAAAAATTCAAATGTCCAAAATACTGTTAGGCAATTGTTATCCACTAGCCAAAAATGGCTTGTTACGAGGCAAAATGTTAGGCACGTAGCCGCATGGACGACGAACAACGATTTGAAAACGGCAAACTCGTCTTGTTCACGCGCAATGGCATCTATCAGGCACGCAGGGCCTCGGCGTGTTTAGCATTTCAGAGGTAATCACTTCGGGCGTTGGCATGTCGCTGTTGTTTGGTGCTTGCCTTTTGTCGTCGGGCTACACTTGGCACGAAGTGCATTTCTCGGTTTGGGCATGGTTATGGTGTTCAGCGGGTGGTTGCAGTACATCAAATTCGATGGAAGTTGGCCAAAAGATCAGCCACGGGAAGACACATTCTACTTACGGCACACAAAAGATGATGAGCAGCGCATCATGGGCGCGATTGACGGCAACATGAGTAAAGCCGACTACGACGACTATCACCGCTGCAACAAATTGAACGTAAGCGTTAGGAAGTTCGCTGGGCTACGAAAGCTCTAGTACGTCCCAATTGTTCAGGTACTTCGCAAAACGAGGATGCTGACGTGGCTTGAAGTTTCGTATCGTATTGTCGTTGTGCTTTTGACCTTCGCGCCCTGGTGTTTCGAGCCAAACTACGTGGCGCCGTCTAATAGCTCCAGCAAGCGCGTTTCTCGGGATCACATAGTAGTCTGGTAATTCGTCTCTTCCCTTGAGTTGTACCAACACAACAAAGAAATTCTTTTTGGCGACTGGCTTCTCAATGCTGGAATCCAAAACCCAGCCTTGCTTGTTCGTGGGCGACCTTGTCTTGACTTGCACATTGATCGTCCTGCTTCCATCTCGCCTAGTCGCCAGCACATCGATATTTGGCGTATTCTTCAGCGTCACAGTTGCAATCCAATCTCGCCGGGAGAGCTCTGCCGCCACAAAGTATTCGCCGGCCACACCAGTTATTCCGTACATCGAGCGTGGATTGCTTGGCTTAGTCTTCTTCATAGCTCTACTACATCCTCAACTTGCTGACGTTTGATCGATCTTACGTGCAACGAGGTGAATTGTTGCCAAGTAGACATAGAACATCCAGCTTAGCCAAAGTGCGCGATCATATCCTGTCTTTTGCTTTTGGTTATGATGGCGAACACCAAAATTGTTGGCGATGTTGAACAAATCTGGTTCATCTTCCTTCATATGTTCTTTCACATGTGGACGTAGGTACTCAAGAACGTCAGCAAGATCGCGTACCGCTTGCCGTCGATCGTCAAGTGTAGCTCCATGCCGGCGATAGCGAAGCAAGGCCGCGTCAACACGAGACTGGACACTCACGTCGCGAGTAGGGACCTTCGCCTCCATGATAGGCTCAAATCCTTGCTCGACGCGACGAAGAATTTCTCCTTCCTGGGATAGTTCGAAACGCTTCTCATATATGCCAAGCATTTCATTTGTTCTGATCCTATAAAACTTCTCGCCTTCGGCTTTATCAAATGTCGACCAGTGCATCCCGCAGTTACTGTAGCTATGCATAGCGCCATCGAGCGGCTTCGATACTGCCCTAAAGAGATATTCGACCATGTCGAATAGATCGTCTTCTGTATAATTCTCGACGTGCTTGGCGATAGGCCACAAGTTGTCTTTACGGATCGCCACTAAGATATGCGCATCGGGCGACTTAAACTTCCCGGGCACGTCCCCTGCGTCGACACACCAATAGCCTAGATATTCTTGAAAATAGCCGTCTGCTTCGAGTTCACTGTACAATGCCGCAAATATCTTCTTGATCCTTGCGAGTGGAAATCCAGCTGCATTCGGGTTCAGTCCCTTACGTAACGAATACGAAGGCCTTCGGTTTTCGGAAGTCACCACAGTAGTCCCGCTGCTTGCACTTAATGTTTGGACAACAAATCGGCCGGCAAGTTCCACCAACAGCAAGCCGTCGATCTTGAATGCTCTATTTAGATCAGCTGCGATACGTTGTCTTTCGTCGTCGTTAGGCCAGTACGCAGGCGATAGTATCTGCGAGACAGCATCGGAAAACTTAGAGGTGCCGTTAAGCTCTCGCCAGGCACTTAGAGCGAATGCTTTCTTACTCTCAAGCGTCCTTATAACGTCGTGCCGCAGGCCAAAAGAGTTGAAGAAGCGAATTAGCGGGCCGCTCGTTAGATTGGTCCCATATGCAACGTGAGCAAGCGCCATCATTGCTGGTTCCCCAACTTGCATAAGGCCGTTCCTATCGGTGCTGCGTCACGTTGATGAGCATGTCGCTGAATAACAATATGAAGGTTATCACAATTTCCAGCGATCTTACGGACAAGCAACGCGCTGCGCTGTTGCCGCGGCCGGGTAGAATAGAAAGAAAAGACCCCAATCGGAGCTCTTTCTTTAGGCGTCGGCGTGGGCGCCGGGACCGCCAAAAAAGCCGCGGCTTTTGCGATCGAGCCAAGTGGCGCGGGAGAATTCGTAGACCAGCAATTCGCCGGGCGGCGTACCAGACGAATGTTGTTTGCCGGGCATCGTGCCCACCAATTGCCATTCGCGATCTTCGAGATATTTTTTGATGAAGGCGTTATGCGCCGGCACCCGCGCCTTCAGCGCCTCCAGGCCGAACGTCTCGAAGAAATAAGTGCCGGCGGCGTTGGCTATCTCCTGCAGCGCGCCGGCGTTGCGCCATGCGGCCTCGCCGATCAGCACGCCGGGAATCATCCGCTTGCGCTGGTCGACGAAGCGCAAGCGTGTCACGCCGATATGCCGGTTGCTGCCCAGCACGAAAATCCCCAGCAATAGTTTCTCGTATTGATCGACGCCGCGGACCAGTTGCTCGAGTTCCTCTACCGTGACGACGCGCGGCGGCACGTTGAGCATCAGCGCCGCAACCGGATCGTTGAGCCACGCCGCCCAGCGCGGCGAAGCATCCTCGGCCGACAAGGTGCGCAACACGAAGCGGTCGGTTTCGAAATGCACGTGAATTGGTGCGATCTTGTCCGTCATGGGGCGGCCCGCCAGTAAAAAAGGCGCTGAAATAGTAAAAGGACTAAAAAATTTTCTTGCGATATTCGCGCCAGCCGGCGCTTGGGAGTTCACATAGCAGACATTGATGTCTGGCCGGCCTCAAGCCATTTTTTGAGGTGGCGCGGGCGCATTGGCACAAATCAGCGCAATTCCAGGTGCTAAAAGGGTCGGCACCCTACATTATCGGCCCAGTTTTCCGCGCCGATAAACGCGCCAATCGGCTTGCGAGAACTCATAGATCAGCAGATCGATCGGCGGCCCGCCGCGCGACGACGTTTTATGACCAGGCAATGTGCGCACTAGCTTGAAGCCACGCGATTCCAGGAAGGCGACGACAATCTGGTTGTAAGCGAGCACGCTGGCGACCGCCGCCTCGAAGCCCAATGTCTCGAAGTAGTGGTCGCCCATCGAATCGAGAATCTCGGTCAGCATGCCGAGATTGCGGTACTGCGGCTCGCCGATCAGGATCGAGGGGATGAACTTTCTTCCCTCTTCGATCGCTTCACCGGTACCGATGCCGAAATGTTCGCCGGTGCGGCGATCGAAAAATCCCACCAGCCAGCGCGTGCGCCCGTCGAAGCCGCGCACATAATCGCGCAGCTCGTCCAAGGTGAAGCTCTTGGGCTTGGCGTTGAGCATCAGCATGGCCTGCGGATCGTGCAGCCAACTGGCCCAGCGCGAGGAATTTTTTTATTACGTCTTAATCCCAAGAAGCCCAATTTAAAGCAAGAATTTAGTGGCAGCCCAGTTGTTTAGCGCCTCGATTTTACTTAGCTACGAACCGCCTCGGTATCTCTATACCCGTGCGAGATAACGTCTATTTGGCATCGATCACCACACCCGGATTCATCACCCCGCCCGGATCGAGCGCCGTCTTGGCGCCAGCCAGCGCCGCGCCGAACAGCTCGGGCCGCTGCTTGCGATACCAGGGCATGTGATCGCGCCCCACTGCATGGTGATGCGTGATAGTGCCGCCCAGCCTATTCAATTCGTCCGACGCCGCGCGTTTGATCTCCCAGAACTGCTCGGCCATCTGACCCTTCTTGCCCTTGCCGTAGAACGAGAAATACGGCGCCGGCCCGTCGGGATAGACATGAGTGAAGCGGCAGGTGACCGAAGTGGTGCCGCCACAGACGCGGCGCACGATGTCGCTCGTCACCGCCATCATCTTGGCGTGGAAGTCGGGGAAGCGATCCCATGTGATCGCGGTCTCGAACGTGTCGAAGATCAAATCGAGCGGCGTCATGATCTCGCGGAAGAACGGCATGCGGATGAAAGCGTTGCGCCAGGCGCCCGAAGCGCCCTCGCGATGCCCGCCCTTGGCTTCGAGTTGGCCGCTGTCGATCAGTCCGCCGTGATCGGCCACGCATTGCAAGGCGCGTTTCATCCACGGCCCGACATCGTGATCGGCCGATTCGAATGCCAGCACCAGCACATCGGCGCTGCCGTCGCCGGCCCCGGTGTTGAACGCTTCGTTGCGATCGAGTAGGCGCAGGTTCGAGGGATAGAGTCCGGCTTGCGCCACCGCGCGCACCGCTTCTGCCGCTTTGTGATAGTCGCTGAACAGCGCCGAGGTGCCGGCGCGGAAGGTTGGCTTGTCCTGCAACCGCATCCAACATTCGGTGATGATGCCTAAGGAGCCTTCGGAGCCGATCATCATGCGGTCGGGGCTGGGCCCAGCGCCCGAACCGGGCAGCCGGAAACTCTCCATCGTGCCGCGCGGTGTGACGGTGCGGATGCTTTGCACGAAGTCATCGATATGCGTGTAGAGCGTAGCGAAATGCCCGCCCGAGCGCGTCGCCACCCAACCGCCCAAAGTCGAATACTGAAAACTCTGCGGGAAATGGCGCAGGGTCAGGCCATGCGGCGCCAGTTGCGCTTCCAGCTCCGGCCCCAGCGCACCGGCCTGGATGCGCGCGGCGCGCGATTTCTTGTCGATCTCCAACACTTTGTTGAGCCGGCGCAGATTGACGCTGACCGTGCCGGCGAAGGCGTTGCCGACATTGGGCTCGACGCCGCCCACCACCGAGGAGCCGCCGCCGAACGGAATGACCGCGACATTGCTGCGCGTGGCCCAATCGAGCAAATCGACGATGTCCTGTTCGTTGGCCGGATAGGCTACCACATCGGGCGCGTGATCGAATTTGCGCTCGAATACCTTGACCGAATCGACGAAGGATTTGCCGTAGGTGTGGATCAGCCGATCGATGCGCGCCGAGCTGCAGAACTTCTGCAGGCTGGCGGGCGGCGACACCCGGGGCTTGGGCAGCTCGATCTCTTCCTCGCGCGGCGGAGAAATGTCGCCGATCTGTGCGCCGTAACGCTCGACCGCCATACGCAACACGCCGTCGCGCTCCTCGGGCGTGGCGTTCTCGCCCTCGAAGCCCCAGCCCCAGAACTTCATGCGCCGCATCGCCAGATTGTCCATCGCCCCTCCCTTTCCAGCCGTCGCTGCGGCGGTTGTGTTTATCTTGCCGGGCTTGGGTGGGACGATGCAATGTCTGGGTCGGATTGAGAGGGGCAATATGAGCGCTGCCGTGTACGACACGCCCGAGCCGTTTCGCGTCGACGTGGCCGAGCGCGTGCTGGCCGATCTCGACGAACGGCTGCGCAAGACGCGCTGGCCGGCGGCGGTCGATGGCGCCGATCCGGCAAGCTGGCCCTATGGCGTCGATCTCGACACGTTGAAGGCATTGGTCGATCACTGGCGTCATGCCTATGACTGGCGGCGTGAAGAAGCCAAGCTCAACCGCTTCCCGCAATATTTGGTCGATATCGACGGCCAGCGCCTGCATTTCCTCCGCGAGCCCGGCAGCGAAGGCGACGAAGGCCCGCGACCCTTGCCGCTGATCCTGACCCATGGCTGGCCGGGCTCGACCGTCGAGTTCATGGACGTGATCGACCAGCTGGCCCATCCCGAGCGCTATGGCGCCAATCCGGTCGATGCTTTCGATGTCATCGTGCCGTCGCTGCCGGGCTACGGCTTCTCCGGCCCGCCGATGCGTCCAAATGGCGATGGCGTTGGTGTGGGGCCGATCGGGCCGCGCGCCATTGCCGGGCTGTGGCACAGACTGGTGCGCCAGAAACTCAACTACGAACGGCCGTTCGGCGCCCAAGGGGGCGATTGGGGCGCAGCCATCACCACTTGGCTGGCCTTCGATCACGGTTCGGCCAGCAAGGACGATAGCGGCATGGTCGGCATCCATCTCAACATGATGGTGCTGCGCCCGGGCATCGACGAGAAGACCACCGCCCTCGGCGCCGACGAAAAAGAATGGCTGGCCAAGACGCGCGCCGTGCGCAACCGCGAGACCGCCTATCAGCGCATCCAATCGACCAAGCCGCAATCGCTCAATGTCGGTTTGAACGATTCGCCGGTCGGGCTGGCGGCGTGGATCCTGGAAAAATTCCACGGCTGGAGCGATTGCCGCGGCAAGGTGCTGGAGCATTTCGATCCCGACACCTTGATCACCAACATCATGATCTATTGGCTCAACAACGCCATCGGCACCGCCAATTGGCTGTATCGCGGCGTGATCGAGGAGAATTCGATCGCGCTGCCGCAAGGCCACAAGGTCGAGTTGCCGACCGGCTACGCGCGCTTCCCAGCCGATCTGTCGCCGCCGCCGCCCCGCGCCTGGGTCGAGCGTGCTTTCAATGTGCGGCGCTTCACCGAGATGCCGAGCGGCGGGCATTTCGCGGCACTGGAAGAGCCTAAGCTACTGGTCGAAGACATTCGCGAATTCTTCCGGCCGTTGCGCTTCGGCGTCGCCAACGATTCTTAGATGACCTTGCCGATCCGTTCGCTGCTCCTATGGTTGGGCGCGCCACTCTTGATCGGCGCGGCCGGCCTGGTGCTTGGCCAAGACGCCAATTGGGATTTCCGCAACTACCATTATTACAACGGCTACGCCTTTTTGAACGGCCGGCTGGGCTTCGACCTGCTACCGGCCAATCACCCGACCTATTACAACCCGCTGCTCGACGCGCCGGTCTATTGGGCGATGCAGGTCATGCCGGCTTCGCTGGTGGCGCTGCTGCTGGGCACATTCCAGGGCCTGATCGCGCCACTGCTCTATCGCATCGCCCTGATCGTGGCGCCGCCCGCGCCGCGCCGGCATCTGCTGGCCGCCATCCTCACTGCGGCCGGCTGCACCGGCGCCATGACCATGAGCGAGATCGGCGCCACATTTCACGACAACACCTTGTCGGTGCTGGTGCTGGGTGGTCTGCTGCTCAATCTGCTGGCGATCACCAGCCCACTGATGCGACGCGATTTTTTTCTGGCGGTGGGCGGCGGCGCTTTCCTGATCGGCGCGGCCTGCGGCTTCAAGCTGACCATGAGCCTTTATGCGGTCGGCCTGGTTGTGGCCCTCGCCGTGGCGCTGCCGTGGCGCCGCTGGCTCGTGGTGGCGGTGGTTGCCGGCGCATCCGGCCTGGCGGGCTTTCTCGCCACCGGCGGCTATTGGAGTTGGGTGTTGTGGAGCCATTTCGGCAATCCGTTATTCCCGCATTTCAACAACATCTTCCATTCGTCGTTCGCCGCCGACACCGCCTATCGCGACCTGAAGTTCATCGAAAAACTCGGGCCGCTCGAGCGTATCTTCCTGCCGTTGTTTTCGACGGTAAATTCGTGGCTGGTGGCGGAAGCAGATTTCTTCGACCCGCGCATCCTCGCTGCCTTCGTGCTGTGTATCCCGGCGCTGTCCTTCTTACGCCGCGCGGCGGTCGGCGGCCGCGCATTGATCGCCTTTGCCGTGGCCAGCTACATCGTGTGGGTCTGGCTCTACTGCATCTATCGCTACGTCCTACCACTCGAGATGCTGGCGCCAATACTCTGTTTGGCGGCGTTGATGGCATTGCGCCTGCACCGTGCGCTGCAAATTGCCGCCGCCATCGGCGTGTTGCTGGCCGTGGCCACGTCCTATCCCAGAAACCTCGAGCCGGTGCGTGTGGCGTTCGGGCAGCACTTCGTGACGGTGGAGGGTTTGCCGCCAATCAGCGATGACACTCTCCTCGTTATGGCCGGCGATCGCCCGGCGGCTTTCATCCTGCCGTTCTTGCCGCCCAGGGTGCGCGCCGTGCGCATCAACGATTGGCCGTTCCTCGGCCAAAACAGCCAGGAAGGTTTCGAGCCGTTGATCCGCCGCACCATCGCCAATCACATGGGCCCGATGCTAATGCTGACGCATTCCGAAGATTTCGCGCGGGCCCGCACCATCGCCACGCTGTTCGGCTTGCGCGTACTCGACAATTGCACGCCACTTGGCACCAATTTGACGCAAGACAAGTTCCTGCTGTGCCAGTTGCAAGTCGTGACCTTACAGTAACCGCTCGCAGTGCGTTGCAGCGCACTACGCGGGTCTTCGTTGTAACGGGTGAATGGCCGGGTCAATATCGCGACCGCAACCGACTGCTGCCTCACACGCATTTCTTTTTATGGCACCGTTCGACCACCGCGCCTTCGCTGTTCGCGCCGCGACGGCGATCGATCTCGCTGCGCTGCCCGAGATCGAGCGCCAGGCGCATTCGATCTTTTACGGCATGGCCGGGTTGGGCGCGGTGGCCGAACGGCCGCCCACAACCATCGACCGGCTGCGACGCGGCCCCTGCTGGCTGGCGGCGCAGCAGGACGGCCGCATTGTCGGCTTTATTGTTGCCGACCAGCTGGAAGGCGACACTTTGATCGAAACCCTGGCCATCCTGCCCGAATTCAGCGGCGCCGGTTTGGGTCGCGCTTTGGTCGGCGCTGCGACGGAATGGGGCAAGGAGATCGGCATGGGCAGCGTGCTGGTCGCCGCCTATCGCGACATCCCGTGGGACGCGCCATTTTACGCAAGGTTGGGTTTTACCGAAGTGCCCCACCGGCAATGGAGCTCCGAGCTGCATCGCCTGCGCCGCGAAGCCACTTTGCTGGGCCATGATCCGGCGCGGCGGCTATGGATGCGGCTGTCGCTGAACTAGGCGCGCGGCCAGACTTTGGGAAACAGATCGCAATCCATGATCGCGCCGGCCGGGATTTCCGGCTCGCGCACCATCTGAAACGTGCCTTCGCGCGGATCGTACACCGCGTCGTCGCCGGTGAAGCGCATCGCCAGGCCGCGACGGCGGCGCGTGGTGGCGTTGCCCGGCGCGCCATGCATGATCATTGAATGGAACACCAGGCAATCGCCCGCCTGCATATCGAACCATTTGATGTCGTATTCGGCGCGCGTGGCCTCGATGTCGGGCACTGCCTCGTAGCTCGATTTCTGGTAGCGCTGATCGTTGTGATTGCCCTCCTTGAACGCGACCGGGCGGAACCAGCGGTCCCATTTATGCGACCCGGCAACGAACTCGACCGCGCCGTTTTCGTGGTTGATGCGATCCAGCGCCAGCCAGATGGTGCAGACCTGCCAGCCCTTGACCGGCCAATAGGGCTGGTCCTGGTGCCAGGGCGTCGGCTTGACCGTGCCGGGCTCCTTGGCGAACAGCTGGTCGTAGAACACGTTGCATTTGCCGGCGCCCATCATCTGCGCGGCGATGGCTGGCGCCGGCGACTCCACGAAAGCGGCGCGGAAATCGCCGTCCCAAGTCCACATGAACATGTCGCCGAAAAAGCGGCCGGGCGTGCCTTCGGCGTTGAAATTGGTCGCCATCTTGGAAGGATTGTCCATGTCGCGCTGGATCGCGCCGCGCAGCCGCTCGATCCACTCGGCATCGAACATGCCGGCCAGATTGACCACGCCGTCGCGGCTGTAATCGGCTTTCTCCGCAGCCGTAATCGGCCGCAACGGCAGCTTGTTCATCGCCTTCCCTTCGCAGCCCGCGCCGGTGGCGCGCCTGGCGACAAATTCTAGGAATAGCGCGCAGCCTTGTCTATATCATGCAGCCTGTTGCAGCTTCAGATCGAACGTTCGGGCCAACAACTCATAAGAACGCAGGCGATCGGCAAAGCCATAGGTGATCGTAAGGCAAACGCATTCATCGACGCCGTAGCTCTGCGCCAAGCTTGTTAGCCCCTCTCTCACCTGGCTGGGCGTGCCGACCACGGAGCGCCGTCCCAGGCTGCGCATCAAGGCGCGTTGCTCGTCGCTGTAAGGGAAACTGGCCGCTTCTTCAGGCGTGGGGATTTGCCCGGGATTCCCAGTCGTGCGCAGCTTCATCACCCAAAGGTTGCGGGCGCCGGAAAGATACTGCGCCTTTTCCTCGGTGTCGGCGCACAGCACCGAGACGCCGATATTGGCCAGCGGCTTATCGTGCAAGGCCGAAGGCTTGAAATATTTACGATAGGCCGCAACCACTGCCGGCCCGGCTTCCGGGGCGATGAAATGGGCGAAGGAAAACGGCAAGCCAAAATGGGCGGCATAAAGCGCGCTCTGCTCGGACGAACCCAACACCCACACCGGCGGCGCGGTCGCACCGGTCGGGTTGGCGGTGATGCCGGCATGAGCGTGATCGGCCGGCACGGCATCGTGCAAGAACGCGATCAGGTCGCGCATCTGATAGGGATAATTGTCGATGCCGTAGGATTGCGGGCCGGGCTGCAGGGCGCGCGCGGTGCGCTGGTCGGAGCCGGGCGCGCGGCCGATGCCGAGATCGATCCTGCCAGGATAAAGCGTCTCCAGCATGCGGAAATTTTCCGCCACTTTCAGCGCCGCGTAATGGCTCAGCATGACGCCGGCCGAGCCGATGCGGATGCGTTCGGTCAAGCTACCGATTCGGGCGATCAGGATTTCCGGCGTCGATCCGGCCAGCGCGTCGGAGCTGTGATGCTCGGCCACCCAGTAGCGCAGATAGCCCAGACGATCGGCGAGCTTAGCCAGCTCTAAGGTCTCGGCCACCGCTTGCGCTGCCGTGCCACCCTGGCGGATCGGCGATTGATCGAGCACCGAGAGCTTAAGCAT
>JBBSNV010000012.1:0-12160 GCA_038260375.1 Reyranellales bacterium | reverse complement strand
CAGGGCGGCGAGGTGGTCGGCAAGAAAGCCACCACCGCGCGTAGCTTCGCGCTGGGCATCCAGATGATCTTCCAGGATCCCTATGCCTCGCTCAATCCGCGCCTGCGCGTGGCGGATATCGTGGGCGAAGCGCCGCTGGTGCATGGGCTGGTGACGCGGGCCGAATTGCCGGCCTATGTCGACGACATTCTCAATCGCGTCGGGCTGGATCCCAGCTACAAGCGGCGCTACCCGCATCAATTCTCCGGCGGCCAGCGCCAGCGCATCGGCATCGCCCGCGCGCTCGCAGTGCAGCCGAAATTCCTGGTCTGCGACGAGGCAGTGGCGGCGCTCGACGTGTCGATCCAGGCCCAAGTGCTGAACCTGTTCATGGAATTGCGCGCCGCGCTGGGGCTCACTTACCTGTTCATCTCGCATGATCTGGGCGTGGTCGAGCATCTGTCCGACCGCGTGGTCATTATGTATCTGGGCCGGGTGGTGGAAACCGCGCGCACCGAAGAATTATTCGCCCGGCCCAATCATCCTTACACCCAGGCCTTACTGGCCGAGGTGCCGCGGCTGGATGTGCGCAAACGCAGCTACGTGCCGATCAAGGGCGAGATCCCGTCGCCGATCGATCCGCCGCCGGGCTGTCACTTCCATCCGCGCTGCCCGCACGCCATGCCGCGCTGTAAGGTCGAGGCGCCGTTGTTGCGCGAGATTGCTACCCACCATACCAGCGCTTGCCATTTGAACGATCAGACTTAAGAGGGCCCCATGTCGCTGCACGATCATTTCTCCGCCGATTACGTCACCGCCCGGCACAAATTTCGCGAAGCGGCCAAAGAGGTCGGCTTCAAGGTCGAGCGGCTGATCAATCCCGAGACCGGCATGAACGGCGAGGAATTGTCGACCGATGTGGTGTGGGTCGGCCCGGCCGATGCCGAGCGCGTGTTGCTGACCAACTCTGCGACGCATGGCGTCGAGGGGCTGTACGGCACCGGCTGCCAGGTCGGGTTCTTGCGCGACGGGCACTGGAAAAATTTGCCCAAGAACACCGCGGTGCTGATGGTCCATGCTATCAACCCGTATGGCTTCTCCTGGCTGCGCCGGGTCAACGAAGACAATATCGATCTCAACCGCAACTTCCTCGATTTCACCAAGCCGTTGCCGCACAACCTGGGCTATGCCGGTATCCATCCGGTGCTGACGCCAAAGAGCTGGAACGACGAAATTGCCAAGGAGACCCGCGCCAAGCTCGAAGCCTTTGCCGAGAAGGTCGGAAGGCGTGGCGCTTCGGCTGCGATTTCCGCCGGCCAGCACAGCCATGCCGACGGCTTGTTCTATGGCGGCGTGCGGCCATCATGGTCGAACGGCGTGACCGCCTATTTGGCGGGCCGCTATCTCAAACACATGAAGCATATGGTGGTGATCGATTTCCACACAGGTTTGGGACCGTATGGAAATTCCGAACTGATCTGCCGGCATCCGGTCGACAGCATGGCCTTGCAGCGGGCGCGGCAATGGTTCGGCAATGCCGTGACCTCGCCCGCGGCCGGCGAATCGGATTCGCCGGTGATCGAGGGCAATCTGCGCATGGCATTCACCCGGCTATGCCCCGGTGCCGAGTTTACTGCCTTCGCCATCGAAGTCGGCACGCGCGATTGGCGCGACGTCGAGATGTCGCTGATCGGCGACAACTGGCTGCATCTGCATGGCGAGCTGCAAGGCCAAGGCGCGGCGAAGATCAAGGCCGCGATCCGCGACGCCTTTTACCCGGACGAAGATGCCTGGCGCGAGAAATGCTATCCGCGCGCGCTGGAGATTCAGCAGACCGCCATCAAGGGCCTGAGCGAGATCTAGGTTTTGACGGCCGGGCGGCGCCAGCCTTGGCGCGGCTACTCCGCCGCCGGCCGTAGCTTAGTCTGGCGCGCCTGATGCAGTGCCGCCATTTTAGCCAGCGCCGCCTCGTATTCGCGCGTCAGCCGCGCCACCAATTCGCCGGCGCCGGGCACGCTCTTGACCGCGCCGATGCCCTGGCCCGAACCCCAGATGTCGCGCCAGGCTTTGGCCTTGGTGTTGCCGCCGCTGCCGAAATTCATCTTCGACGCATCGGATTCCGGCAAATTCTCCGGGTCCATGCCCGACGCCACGATCGAGGGGCGCAGGTAATTGCCGTGCACGCCGGTGAACAGATTGGTGTAAACGATGTCGCCACCATCCGACGCCACGATCATCTGCTTGTACGCATCGGGCGCGTTGGCCTCCTTGGTGGCGACGAACGCGGTGCCGATATAGCCCATATCCGCGCCCATCGCCTGGGCTGCTGCCACAGCGCGGCCAGTGGCAATGGCTCCGGACAGAATCAACGGCCCCTGCCACCATTCGCGAATGTCCTGGATCAGCGCCAATGGCGACATGATGCCGGCATGGCCGCCGGCGCCGGCCGCCACGGCGACCAAGCCGTCGGCACCTTTCTCGACTGCCTTGCGGGCGAATTTATTGTTGATGATGTCGTGCAGCACAATGCCGCCATAGGAGTGGATCGCCTGGTTAACCTCTTCGCGTGCGCCCAGCGAGGTGATGACGATCGGCACCTGGTGCTTGACGCACATTTCCATGTCGTGACCGAGCCGGTCGTTCGATTTATGCACGATCTGGTTGACGGCGAAGGGCGCGGAGGGACGTTCGGGATGGGCGCGATCATGCGCGGCCAATTCTTCTTTGATCTGGGTCAGCCACTCGTCGAGTTTTTCCAGCGGCCGCGCATTGAGCGCCGGGAAGGCGCCGACGATGCCGGCCTTGCATTGCGCGATCACCAGATTGGGCACCGAGACGATGAACAGCGGCGATCCGATCACCGGAATCGACAGGCGGTCCGTGAGGATTGACGGTAGGCTCATGGTGCGCGTCCTCGATCTGGCGTGGTTTGCTCCTGGCGCATATTTAGCATGAACCGCGACAATGAAATGCCTGGAAGGGTTCTCGGTCCCAGATGCGAAACATCGCGGTTGACGCCATCGCGTGCTTGGCGTCAGCCTGGGCAAAGCTTTCAATCGCAAGGGGTTGGTCATGGCCGAGGCGGCGCTGAAGGAAAAGATTGTGCAGGCTGTGGCGGCCAGTTTTGCGGCGCAAACTAAATTCATCGCCGATGTGGTGCGCATTCCGTCGCGCCGGGGACGCGAGGCGCCGGCCCAGGATCTCATGGCCGCGGCGATGGCCAAACGCGGGCTGTCGGTCGATCGCTGGAAAATCGAGATCGACGACATCAAAACCATGCGCGGTTTCTCGCCGGTCAATGTGTCCTATGACGACGCCTGGAACGTGGTTGGCGCGTTGCGCGCCGCCCATCCTAAAGGTCGGTCGCTGATATTGAATGGCCATATCGACGTGGTACCGGAAGGACCGCTCGATATGTGGACCAGCCCGCCTTACGAGCCGCGCGTGGCCGATGGCTGGCTCTATGGCCGCGGCGGCGGCGACATGAAAGCAGGGCTGGTGTCGTGCCTGTTCGCGCTCGATGCGCTCAAGGCGATCGGCTTGTGCCCGACCGCGGATGTGTTCGTGCAGTCAGTCGTGGAGGAGGAATGCACCGGCAACGGCGCGCTGGCTTGCCTGCAGCGCGGCTATCGTGCCGATGCTGCGTTGATCCCCGAGCCGACCAACGAGACTTACACTTCGGCGCAGGTCGGCGTGATGTGGTTCCAGGTCAAGGTGCGCGGCGTGCCGGTGCATGTGTTGCGCGCCGATGCCGGCGCCAACGCCATCGAATCGGCGTTCCGTCTCATTCAAGCGCTACGCGGCCTGGAAGAGGAATGGAACAAGCGCAAAATGCACGACCAGCATTTCGCCGATCACCACCATCCAATCAATTTCAACGTCGGCAAGATCGCCGGGGGCGATTGGGCCTCGAGCGTGCCGGCCTGGTGCGAGTTCGACATGCGGGTCGGCACGTTTCCCGACCAAGATCTGGCCGAAGCGCGGCGCGAGATCGAGGCCTGCATCAAGCAGGCGGCCAATAAGGATCCATTCCTGCGCAACATGGCGCCGGAGATCGTCTATAACGGCTTCCAGGCCGAAGGCTTCGTGCTCAAAGGCGCGGAAGAGCCGCTCAAGGTGTTGGACAGCGCCCATCGCGCCATTTTCGGCGCTGCGCTCAAACCGGTGGCCTCGACCGGCACCGCCGACGCCCGCTTCTTCGGTCTCTATGCCGATATTCCGGCGATCGTTTATGGCCCGGTGGCGGAAAACATCCATGGCTTCGACGAGCGGGTCGATCTGCAATCGACCCTGAAGGTCACCCAAGCCATGGCGGTGTTCATTGCCGATTGGTGCGGCGTGGAGCCGATTTCCTAGCCAAGCCCTTGAATAAACAGGGGCAAATACCGGGCTTCTATCGCACCGTCGGCATCCCCATAATAGGAGCATGCAGCAGACCAAGGACCAGAACTCGGCCGTGACCGAGTTGGATGCCAGCGGCCTGAAATGTCCGATGCCGGTGTTGCGCGCCAATCGCGCGCTGCGCAATGTGGCGCCGGGTGGACTATTACGGGTGCGGGCGACCGATCCCGCCGCGCAAGCGGACTTTCCGTCTTTCTGCCAAACCACCGGCCACGCGCTGGTCGAGGCGAAAGCGGAAGACGATGCTTGGGTGTTTCTGCTGCGCAAGAAGAGCTAACAAGACAATCAGCGGTGTTGCATGAGCGGATTTAAGTCCCTGAACGATGTCGACGTGTCCAACAAGCGCGTGCTGGTGCGCGTCGATCTCAACGTGCCGATGGAAAATGGCAGGATCACCGATCTCACCAGGATCGAGCGCGCGGCGCCGACTTTGAAGGAACTGATTCAACGGGGCGCCAAAGTGGTGATCCTCAGCCATTTCGGCCGGCCCGGCGGCAAGAAGATGGCGAGCCTGTCGTTGAAGCAGCTGGTGGAGCCGTTGTCGAAGGTGCTGGGCAAGCCGGTGGCGTTTGCCGAGGATTGCGTCGGCCCGGCCGCGGGCCAGGCGGTCGACAAGCTTTCGGCGGGCGATGTCGTGCTGTTGGAGAATCTGCGCTTCCACAAAGAGGAAGAGGCCAACGATCCTGCTTTCGTCGATGCGCTGTCCAAGCGCGGCGATATTTACGTCAACGACGCTTTCTCCTGCGCCCATCGCGCGCATGCGTCGACCGAGGGCTTGGCGCATCGCCTGCCGGCGGTGGCCGGTCGGCTGATGCAGTCCGAGCTTGAGGCGTTGAATAAAGCGTTGGGCGATCCCGAGCGGCCGGTGGCGGCGATCGTGGGCGGCGCCAAGGTTTCCACCAAACTCGAATTGCTCGGCAATCTGGTGGCCAAGGTCGACCGCCTGGTGGTCGGCGGCGGGATGGCCAATACTTTCCTGTTCGCCAAAGGCATGGCGGTCGGCAAGTCGCTGTGCGAATCCGATCTGGCCGATACCGCACGCGAGATTATGCGTAAGTCCGAAGCCGCCGGCTGCTTGATAATTTTGCCGGTCGACGTGGTGGCGGCCAGCGCGTTCAAGGCCAATGCCGAGCACGTAACCGTGGGCATCGATGCCGTGCCGTCCGACACCATGATTGTCGATGTCGGCCCGCGTACCATCGAACTGCTCAAGCGCGAGTTGGGGTTGTGCAAGACGGTGGTGTGGAATGGACCGATGGGCGCGTTCGAGCTCGAGCCGTTCGATGCCGGCACCAATGCGGTGGCGCAAGTGGTTGCCGCACTGACCGAGGAAGGCAAGCTGCTGAGCGTGGCGGGCGGCGGCGACACGGTGGCGGCACTGGCGCACGCAGGCGTGGTCGATAAATTTTCTTATGTGTCGACCGCGGGTGGCGCCTTCCTGGAATGGATGGAAGGCAAGGAGCTGCCCGGCGTGGCGGCGTTGGAGCGCGCCGCGTGATGCGTGTATTGATCGCCTTGATCATGGCCACGCTCGCGGCAGGTCCGGCCTGGGCCCAAGCCACGCCCATCACCAATCGCAGCGTACCGATCTACGCTGTCGATACCCACGGCATTGGCGTGAAGTTGGGCACGGTCGAGATGAAGGACGTGCCTGACGGCTTGCGCATCAAGCTCGATCTGGAAGGCTTGCCGCCCGGACCGCACGGCTTTCACGTTCACACCGTATCCGATTGCGCTCAGGCTGAAAACGGCGGGCGCATCGTGCCGGCCGGGTCTGCCGGCGCGCCGTACGATCCGTTCCGCGCCGGCCGTCATGCCGGACCGCATGGCAGCGGCTATCTCGGCGATCTGCCGTTTATCTCCGCCGGCAAGGACGGCAAGGCGAAATACGTCATGACCGCGCCGCGCCTGAAGGTAGACGATTTGCGCAATCGCTCGGTACTGATCACGGTGGGCGGCGACAATTACACCGACACGCCGCCGATGGGCGGCGGTGGCGACGCTATCGCCTGCGGCGCCATCCGCTGAAAGTCGGAAATTAAGTCATCAGTCCGCTCAAATGCCAATCGACGTGATCGAGCGGCATGGAATGATCGATCGGGTGATGCAGCGCGTCCCAGGCAACGTCAGCATCATGCGATTCAGGATCGGGCTGGGCGAAATGGGCGGTGTCGGTATCGTCCAATCCAGCCGCAAGTCGAGCGAAGCCCGACGCCGGCAAGCCGACCAACGGATCGTTGTCGCTGCCGCCTGACAAAGCCGCAGCCATTACGCCTGTCGCTGGCGTGCTGGGAAACCAGTCGCCACTGTCGTCGCTGGCGTTGACTTGATCGATGGCAGCGTCGCCCGGCGGCGTATCGGCTGCGAAAGCCCACTCCGACCAGGCATCGTTGGTAGAGGCGCTGGCTTCGGCCGTGACGCTGGAACTAGCGGCACTGGAATTAGCAACAACGGCGGAAGATTCTGCACTATCGGTTTCGGACATGATCTGTCGTCAAAAATGGCTTGAGAACTAATACCACTTAACGCCGTTGCTTTGCCATCAGGCGAAGGAAGTATAGTGGCTGTGATCCAGGTATGCGATCGGCGTGTATGATCTGCAGCGTAGCTGTAAATACGCTTCGTATGGCGTCGAGTTTCCAGGAGAAATCATGCGTTTTTCTGTGGTCATCGCGCTCGCCGGGTTGGGGTTTGCTGCATTAGCACGGGCTAGCCCCGACAATCCTACGCTAGGCGAAAAGTTCTCCGTGCAGCCGGGCACCTTGCCCGCGCCCTTTGCCACGCACAGCGCGCGCAATCCGGCGGATCACGTCCAGCGGCCAGCCAATGCCAAGCTCGTGGTGCCGCAAGGCTTCGAAGCCAGCATGGTCGCCCAGCGCTTAAGCAATCCGCGCAATCTGGTCGTGGCGCCCAATGGCGATTTGATCGTCGCGCAATCCAGTTCCGGCACGATCGTGATCCTGCGCGACGCCGACAAGGATGGGCGCTACGAACAGAAATTCACCTATGCCAGCGGCACGTCGCGGCCGTTCGGTTTGGCGCTGCGGCCAGAAGGCTTATACGTGGCCGATGCCGATGCGGTGTGGCGCTTCGATTACAAGCCGGGCGATACGCAATCAAAAGCCGCGCCAGCGCGCATCACCAAGGCGGGCGCGTTCGGGCCGCTGGGCGGTCATTGGACGCGCAATTTGGCGTTCGCGCCCGACGGCCAGCATTTCTATGTGGCGGTCGGCTCGTCCTGCAATATATGCGACGACGAAGCGCCGCGCGCCACGATCCAGGAGTTCAAGCTCGACGGCTCGGGCCAGCGCAGCTTCGCCACCGGCCTGCGCAACGCCATTGGTGTCCAGGTCGATACCACCAGCGGCCAACTCTTCGCCGTGATCAACGAGCGCGACGGTTTGGGCGATGGGCTGGTGCCCGATTATCTGACCGACGTGCAGGACGGCGCGTTCTACGGCTGGCCGTATTCCTATATCGGCTCGAACCCGCAGCCCGATTACGCGCAGAAGAAGCCAGAGCTGGTGAAGAGGGCGGTGGTGCCTGACACGCTGTTCCGCTCGCACTCTGCGCCGATCGGCATGGCGATCTATAACGGCACGCAATTCCCCGAGCGCTATCGCAACGGCTTCTTCGTGAGCTTGCAGGGTTCGTGGAACGCCGAGAAACCGGAAGGCTACATGGTGGCGTTCGTGCCCGGCATCCGCGGCGGCGATGGTAAGATCAAGGCGCAGAACCAATACGAGGCTTTCGCCACCGGCTTCTTCGTCACGCCGGCGCCCAATGCCTCGGTATGGGGCCAGCCGGCCGGCATTGCGGTCGGCACCGATGGCAGCCTGCTGGTGAGCGACGATGTCAGCGGCACGGTGTGGCGCATCCGTTGGACGGGAAAATAGCGGAGCGCATTCACGTAATCGCGCTCTTGTCAGGGTAGCTGACCCCGGCCCATCATCGGCCGATGAGCGATGTTCCTGCCAAACCACCCGTGTCGCATACCGGCATACCGGCTTCGTTCGTGCGCAAAGTGCCCGATGGCGACAACCGCGAGCGGCTGACCTGCCCCGATTGCGGCTTCATCAACTACGAGAATCCGAAGATCGTGGTCGGCTCAGTGGTGACGCTCCGGCTCGATGGCGGCGACAAGTTCCTGCTGGCCAAGCGTTCGATCCATCCGCGCAAAGGTTATTGGACCTTGCCGGCCGGCTTCATGGAGATGCACGAGACGACGGAAGACGGCGCCAAGCGCGAGGCGTGGGAAGAAGCCTGCGCCCGCATCGAGATCGACGCCTTGCTCGCGGTTTACAACATTCCCCGCATCGGCCAAGTACAGATGATGTACCGCGCGCGCCTGTTGAGCGCCGATATCGCGCCGGGGCCGGAGAGCACCGATGTCGGCTTGTTTACCTGGGAGGAAATTCCCTGGCAGGAACTGGCGTTCCCCAGCGTGCTGTGGGCACTGCAGCATTGGCGCGAGAGCCGCGATCTGCCGAAATTTTCGCCATTTTCCACTCCTGCCAGCGAGCACCCGAGCCGCTAGCTTCTCTGCGAGTGGGCGTTGTATAACGGACGGCGAATGGTTGTTAAAAACCTTCGTCAAGAACGCGCGGGATCGCGCATCGCAGGAGGAAATGGTTCATGCGTAAATCGATTATTGCCGTTGCCGCATTGGTGGGGATGGCGTTCACCGCCAGCCAGGCGCAGGCGCAACAATTCATCTCGATCCTGACCGGCGGCACCGGCGGTGTGTATTACCCGATCGGCGTGTCGCTGGCCGGCATCTACAGCAAGCATATGTCGGGTGTGCAGGCCACGGCGCAGGCGACCAAAGGGTCGGTCGAGAACCTGCAGCGGCTGGGCAAGAACGATGCCGAAGTGGCCATCACCTTGGGCGACTCGCTCAGCTTTGCCTGGAACGGCAATGCCGAAGTGGGTTTCGCGCAACCGGTGAAGAATCTGCGCGGCATGGCGGTGCTCTATTCCAACGTCATCCAGATCGTCGCCAGTAAGGATTCGGGTATCAAGACTTTGGCCGACCTCAAGGGCAAGCGCATGAGCGTCGGCGCGCCGCGTTCGGGCACCGAGCTCAACACCCGTGCGGTGCTGGCCTCCGCCGGCATCGAGTACAAAGATTTGGGCAAGGTCGAGTATCTCGACTTCAACCAGTCGGTGGAACTCATCAAGAACCGCCAGCTCGACGTCACCTTGCAGTCGGTCGGCTTGGGCAATGCAGCGTTGCGCGATCTGGCCAATTCGGTCGACATCGTGGTGGTGCCGGTCTCGGCGGCGGAAGTGGCTAAGATTCCCGACAAGGCCTACGCGCCGACGATCATTCCGGCCAATACCTATAAGGGCCAAACCGCCGACGTGCCGACGGTGGCGGTTGCCAACATTCTGGTGACCACGGAAAAGATGTCGACCGAGACGGTCTACCAGATGACCAAACTGCTGTTCGAGAATCTCGACACCTTGATCGCAGCCCACGCCTCGGCCAAAAACATCAAGCTCGAGACTGCGCTGAAGGGCATGCCCATCCCGCTGCATCCCGGCGCGGAAAAATACTACCGCGAGAAGGGCATGCTGAAATAGGCTCTGCGCATAGCAAGAAGGTAGACGGAGGGCGGCACACGCCCTCCGTTTTGCTTTAAGCCGTAGATCGGGCGAGGCAAGGGATGAGCGTCAATCAGTCGCCGGCGGATGCCAATGCGGCCGCGGACGAGCAATTGGTCAAGCTGGGCGAAACCACCATGCACGGCCTCAAGGGCTGGGCCGTGCCGGTTATCTTCTGGATCGGCATAATCTTCTCAGCTTACCAAATCTACACCGCCGCCTACTCGCCGCTGTCCAGCCTGGTGATGCGCTCGCTGCATGTCGGCTTTCTGCTGCTGATGGCCTTCCTGTTGCACCGCGTGACGCGCAGTGCCGATCGCAGCCGCGTGCCTTGGTACGATTGGATCCTGGGCGGGGTTGCTTTCGCGCTGGCCTTTTATCATTGGGTCTTCGAGATCGACATTATCCAGCGTCAAGGCGATCCGACAAAAGTCGATTTCTGGGTGGGCGTTGCGGTGTTGGTGCTGCTGTTCGAAGCGGCGCGCCGTATCGTCGGGGTGGCGCTGCCGCTGATCTGCTTCGGCTTCATCCTCTACGCCTATTTCGGGCGGTCGTTTCCGCAACCCTTCATCCATCGCGGTTACGACGAATATCGCATCGTCGGCGAGCTATATTTGGGATTCGAAGGCATTTACGGCATCCCGATCCTGGTGTCGTCCACTTACGTTTTCCTTTTCATTCTGTTCGGCGCGTTCCTCGAAAAAGCTGGCATGATTGGTCTGTTCACCGACGTGGCGCTGGGCACGGTGGGCCACACGCGCGGCGGTCCCGCCAAAGTCGCGGTGATTTCTTCGGGCCTGATGGGCACGATCAACGGCTCTGGTGTTGCCAATGTCGTGACCACCGGCCAGTTCACCATCCCGCTGATGATGCGCTTTGGCTATCGCCCCGCCTTCGCCGGCGCGGTCGAGGCGACAGCGTCGATGGGCGGGCAGATCATGCCGCCGGTGATGGGCGCCGTGGCTTTCATCATGGCCGAAACCATCAACGTGCCTTATCTCGACATCTGTCTGGCGGCAATCATCCCGGCGTCGCTTTATTACGCCACGGCGTTCTGGATGGTGCATCTGGAGGCGGGTCGCGTCGGGCTGCAGGGCATTCCCAAGGACCAGCGGCCCGATCCCATCGCGGCGATCAAGAAGAGCTGGCATCTTATTTTGCCGCTGGGGGCGCTGGTCTATTTACTGTTCTCCGGCTACACGCCGCTTTTTGCCGGCACGGTGGGACTGGCGCTGACGGTGATCTTCATTCTGGGCGCCAACAACGCCTCGCGCTTTGGCGGCTTCCCTCTGCGGGCCGCCTTCTGGATGGTAATCGCCGTCGCCTGTGCGGCGCTGTTCGACTATGTCGGCATCACCGGTCTATTCGGCATCATCGCGCTTCTGGTGCTGGCCTGCCTGGTAGCCGCCGGCGGCAAGGCAACGCTATCGATGTGCCTCAACGCTCTTTCCGATGGCGCACGCCAGGCACTGGGCGTCGGCATCGCCTGCGCGCTGGTCGGCATCATCGTCGGCGTCATGACTTTAACCGGCCTGGCCGGCACGTTCGCGCGCATCGTGCTCGACCTGGCCGACGGCAGCCTGTTTCTGACCTTGCTGATGACCATGGTGATCTGCCTGGTGCTGGGCATGGGCATCCCTACCATTCCCAACTACATCATTACCTCGACTATGGCGGCGCCGATCCTCCTGAAGATGGGCGTGCCGCTGATCGTCAGCCACATGTTCGTGTTCTATTTCGGCATCATGGCCGATCTGACGCCGCCGGTGGCGCTGGCTGCCTTCGCTGCTTCGTCGATCGCCAAGACGTCTGCGATGAAGATCGGCTTCATCGCCACGCGCATCGCCGTGGCCGGCTACGTGGTGCCTTTCATGGCGGTCTACGATCCGGCGCTGATGATGCAGACCAGCGATCCGTTCGCCGTGGTCTACGTCGTGCTCAAGGCGGGAATCGGTATCATGCTATGGGGAGCGGCGGTGACCGGCTATTTCCTGGCGCCGATCAACGTGGTGGAGCGAATCTTCGCTTTCGCCGCCGCCGCGTTCCTGGTGACGGCGGTGTGGTGGTCCGATTATGTCGGCTTCGCTGCCAGCGCCGCATTCACGCTGTGGCATTGGGCGCGGGTGCACGGCTTGCCCTTGCGTCGCGCGGCACGCGGTTAGGCGAAGGGGTT
>JBBSNV010000011.1:0-12537 GCA_038260375.1 Reyranellales bacterium | reverse complement strand
GCAGCTGCTTGCGCAGGCCCGGGCCGTAAACCGAGAACAGGCGCACGATCACGCTGGGGATCCCCCAGCTCAGGGCATATTCCTGTGCCGCCAGCTCCATCATCAGCTTGTGGAAGCCGTAGGGGGAGGAAGGCCGCGGCTCGGCCAATACCAGCATCTCGATGCTGGCCGAGCGCCTGACCTCGCTGACCGATTTTATGCGCCACGAACAGCAACTGCTGGGCAAGCTGGCGGAGAATTCGGTCGAGCTGCGCGGCACTTTGGGCAAGCTCGCCGAGATCGGCAGCCAAGGCGGCTTCGGCATGGACGAAGGCAGTCGCACCCATATCCGCAACATCGAAATCTACATGGCGCGCATGCTGGAAGAAATGGTCACCGGGCGCACCGCCATCGCCGACGAATTGCGCGGCGAGATTAAGCTATTGGCCCGCGCCCTGGCGGCGCGCCAAAGCGACAACCAACGCAGCGGTTAGGCGCGCCGCATGGCTGGTCTCTACCGCCGCCGCGGAAATCGCCCCGACTACACGTGGCCGGGCTATGTCGACGCCCTGTCCAGCCTGTTGATGGTCGTGATCTTCGTGCTGGCGGTGTTCGTGGTGGCGCAGTTTTATTTGTCCCAGGCGCTGGGCTCGCGCGATCAGGCGCTCGAGCAACTCAACAAGAAGATGGCCGAGCTGGCCAGCATCCTGCAGCTCGAGCAGAGCAACAGCACCACACTGCGCAACACCATCGCCCAACTCAACACTCAGCTCGACCAGGCCAGCGGCGAGCGCGACCGGCTGAAAGGCCAGTTGGCCGGGGCCCAAGCCGACAAGGACAAGCTGTCGGCGCAGGTCTCGGGCTTGCAGTCGCAAGTGGCGATCCTGCAGGCCGACAACGGCAAGCTGTCGGGCCAAGCCGCAGGCCTGCAATCGGATAAGGATAAATTGTCGGGCCAGGTAACCAGCCTGCAAGCCGACAAAGACAAATTGTCGGGCCAAGCCGCAGGCCTGCAGTCGGATAAGGACAAATTGTCGGACCAGGTAACCAGCCTGCAAGCCGACAAAGACAAATTGTCGGGCCAGTTGGCCAGCCTGCAAGCCGATAACGACCGGATGAATACACAGCTCAAGGCGCTGCAGGACGAGCGCAACAAGCTCAACGCGCAGATTGCCGCCTTGGGCTCGGAAAAAGGCAAGGTGCTGACCGAACTGACCGAGCAACAGCGCCTATCGGCCGAAGCCAAGCGCACCATCGATCAGCTGTCGGCCAACATCGCGGCGATGAAGGCGGAACTGGCGCGGCTCAACGCGGCGCTCGACGCCTCCGACGCCAAGGCCAAGGACCAGCAGGTGCAGATCGTCGATCTCAGCCAGAAGCTCAACCGCGCTTTGGTCAACAAGGTCGAGGAGTTGGCGCGCTACCTCTCCGAATTCTTCGGCCGGCTGCGCGAGGTGCTGGGCAATCGCAAGGACATCGTCATCGTCGGCGACCGCTTCGTGTTCCAGTCCGAAGTGCTGTTCGATTCGGGCTCGGCCGAGTTGGGGCCGAGCGGCCTGGTGCGGCTGGCCGACGTGGCCGACGCCTTGAAGGAGATCGCCGACAAGATTCCGCCCGGCATCGATTGGATCCTGCAGGTCGACGGCCACACTGACACCAAGCCGATCCGCACCGCGCAATTCCCCTCGAACTGGGAGCTGTCAAGCGCCCGCGCCATCGCGGTGCTGGAATTCCTGCACAGCCGCGGCATCCCCTACAACCGGCTGGCGGCGCGCGGCTTTGCCGAATTCCAACCACTGACGCAAGACACCGACGCCGCCTCCTTGGCCAAGAACCGCCGCATCGAATTAAAGATCACCACACGATGAGCAGCTCAGCCAACGCCGATCACTTCAACGCCGAGCTGGTGGCGTCGCTGCCCGACAAGGGTCCGGTGGTAATGGCCAATCTGGTGAAATTTCGCGCCCGCTCGCTCGACGGCGGCGGCTCGGGTTGGGATGCCTACCAGCGCTATAGCGGCGCGGTGGTCAAACTGATCACAGCCTGTGGCGGCACCATCCTGTGGGCCGGCGACGTCGAGGGCGTATCCTTGGGGGTGCCGGCAAACCACCAATGGGACTATCTGGTGCTGGTGCAATATCCCAGCCGTGCCAATTTCGTCGCCATGGTGACCTCGGCCGAATATGCGACGGCCAATGTGCATCGCCTCAACGGCGCCGAGGACCACATCATCCTGGCCACCACCGAGACCTACAGCAAACTGAAGAAGAGTTGAGCCGCCGTGCGCAACGCGCTACACGCCGTCAAACGAAAATCGCCAGCCGATGCGCAGCACCGTCGAGCGCCAGCGTGAAAGCGCCGTCGTCATGCGCGAGAGCGACATCGTCCAACCTGCCATGCGGCTGTCCGCCGGTTTCCATGCGCTTCACCTCAATGTCGTAATGCGTGTTCTCGACCCGCACCGTAGCTTCGAAGCCCGGCCATGAATTGGGGATGCACGGATTGACCAGCAGGTTGTTGCCCCGCCGCGTTATGCCAAGAATGCCTTCGACGCCGGCGCGATACATCCAACCCGCCGCACCCGTGTACCAGGTCCAGCCGCCGCGCCCGACATGCGGCGCCACCGAGTAAACATCGGCCGCCACCGCATAAGGCTCGGTCTTATAACGTTGCACATCGGCAGGGGTAAGCGCGTGGTTGATGGGATTGAGCAACGCGAACAGCTCAGCCGCCTTGTCGCTCGCACCCATTTTGGCGAAAGCCAGCGTCGCCCACATCGCGGCGTGGCTATATTGCCCGCCATTCTCGCGCAAGCCCGGCGGATAGCCCTTGACGTAACCCGGATCGCGCGGCGTGTTGTCGAACGGTGGCGTGAACAACAATGCAATGCCGTCGTCCTTGCGGATCAGCCGTTGCTCGAGCGATGCCATGGCTTGCGCCGCGCGCTTCGGTCGCGCCGCGCCCGACAGCACCGCCCAGGACTGGGCAATCGAATCGATTTGGCATTCGTCGCTGTCCTTGGAGCCCAACCAAATACCATCGTCGTAAGTGGCGCGGCGATACCAGGCGCCGTCCCAGGCCGCGCTCTCCAGCGCCGCTTGCAACTCTACCGCATGGTCGCGCCAGCGCTGCGCGCGGGTCGCATCGCGCGTTTCGGCGAGCGGCGCGAACAACGCGATGGTGCGCCACAGCAGCCAGCCCAGCCAGCTGCTCTCACCGCGCCCCTTGGCGCCAACCGCATTCATGCCGTCGTTCCAGTCGCCGGTGCCGATTAGCGGCAGTCCGTGCGCGCCGGTCAGTTCCAGACATTGATCCAGCCCGCGCGCGCAATGCTCGAACAGCGATGCCCGCTCGTCGGCGATCATCGGCTGGAAGAACGCATCGTGCTCACCCGGCCGCAAAATCGGCCCCTCGAGGAACGGCACACTCTCGTCGAGGATAGCGGCGTCGCCCACACACTCGATATAGCAGGCGGTGGCGTAAGCCAGCCAGACGCGATCGTCGGAAATGCGCGTGCGTACGCCCTGGCCCGAATGCGGCAGCCACCAATGCTGCACGTCGCCTTCGACGAACTGCCGGCTGGCGGCACGCAATATATGTTGACGCGTCTCGGCCGGCAGCGCCAACGTCATGGCCATGCCGTCTTGTAGCTGGTCGCGGAAGCCATAGGCGCCGCTTGCCTGGTAGAACGCCGAGCGCGCCTGGATGCGGCAGGCCAGGGTCTGATACAGCAGCCAGTTGTTGAGCATGATGTCCATGGCGCGGTCGGGTGTCTTGACTTGCACCGCACCCAGCACCTCCTCCCAATGCTGCGTGACTTCCTGCAGCACGACATCGAGATCGGCGTGGCGATAGCGTTCGATCAATGCGCGTGCTTGTTCCGCCGTGGCGCATTGGCCCAGGAACGCCACCACCTCGACGCTTTGCCCGACACCCAGCTCGACCGTGCATTGCAGGCCGGCGCACGGATCGATGCCGGCGCCGACGGTGTTCGACAATCGCGTCTTGCCCGACAGCGCCAAAGGCGCCGCCGCGCTGCCGTTGCGGCCGATGAATTCGGTGCGGCCGCCGGTCCACGCGGTCTGGCGATCGCCCAGATCGGCAAACACCACGCGATCGGCAAAGGCGATGTTCCACGGGTTGCGCACCAGCATCGCGCCGGTCGCCGAGTCGACTTCGGTAAAGATGAATGGCGCGGAGCCGCTGCGCGAAATGCCCAATACCAATTCCGCGTAGCTGGTTACGGACAGCTTGCGCGGCCGGTCGGATAGGTTGCGCAGGGTCAGCCGAGAGATCTTGATCGGATCGTGGAGCGGCACGTATTGCAGCAAATCGAGCGCGATGCCGGCTGAATGATGCTCGAACCGGCTATAGCCATGACCGTGGCGCGCCAGGTAGGTGCCGCCGTCGCGCCGCGGCTGGGCGGTTGCGCTGAACAGCTCGCCGCTACTCTCGTCGCGCACATAAATGACTTCGCCGGCCGGATCGGCCACCGCGTCGTTGGACCACGGCGTTATCTGGTTCTCGCGACTGTTCTCCGCCCAGGTGAAGCCGCTGCCGTCCGCCGAGACCTGGAAGCCGAAGGCGCGATTGGCGATGACGTTGATCCACGGCGCCGGCGTGGTCTGGCCATCCTTCAGGATGGTGACGTATTCGCGGCCATTCTTGTCGAAGCCGCCCAGGCCGTTGAAAAACTCCAGCTTGTGCGGCACGGCCGCGCCCGGAATCAGGCCGGCTTGCGGCGCCGGCTTGGGCAGCGGCGGCGGCAGCTTGTCCGGCAGCGGCGGCAGCCGCGCCAATTGATCAAAAATGCTGCCGCGGCGGGCGATCAACGCGACCCGCGCCACCGATTGCAGCAGCGCCCGCTGCTGTATCGTCATAAGATCGGCGCGCAAGGTATAGACCTTGCCGGGCAGCAATTCATCGCCGAAACGCGAGCGCGACTGGCTGCTGCGCACCGCAGTCTCGATCGCGACCTGCAAATCCTGAATGTAGGACGACGAACGCTCGTTGACGATCACCAGATCCACCGCTAGGCGCTTCATCCGCCAATATTCATGCGCGCGCAGCAACTGACGCACCCGGTCGATATCCTCGAGCTCGTCGATGCGCAGCATGACGATCGGCAGATCGCCCGAAATCGAATGCGGCCATAGCCCCGATTGCGGCCCGGCGCCGCGAATGATGGCCTCGGACGGCGCGCGGAAGCGCGGATCGGCATACAGGATGGGCGCCGCCAGGCGCTGGAAGTCAGCGGCTTCGGCGGCCTTGATGTCGAGATGGCGCAGCTGCACCTGCGCCTGGGTCCAGGCCAGGGTCTTGGCGCGGTCGAAGGCGCTGCGGTCGTGGTGCTTGTCGATCAGCGTCATGAGCTGCTCGCGCGAGGACGCCACCACGGTCCAGAACGCCACCCGTGCCGTGCTGCCCGGCGCGATCTTCACGCGATGCCGTACCGAAAAGATCGGATCGAGCACGGTGCCGACGGTGTTGGATAAAGCTTGGGGATGCGTGTTGACCAGCGCTTCGGTGATGATGCGGCAGCGCCCGAGGAAACGCGCGCGGTCGGATTCGTATTGGACTTCGCCGACGCTCTCGCCTTCGACCACGGCGAAATGCGCCGCCCAAAGCTGCTTCTCGTCGTGCGAGCGGGGCCGGCGGGTGGCGACCAGCGCGCCGAACTCGGGCAAATATTCGGTTTGTACGAACATCTTGGCGAAAGCGGGGTGGGCTGCATCGGCGTCCTGCGTGGTCAGCACGATCTCGGCATAAGACGTCAACTCGATATCGCGCACGCGCCGGCCACTATTGATCAAGCACACGCGGCGCACCTCGCCGTCGTCTTCGCTCGATACCACCACGTCGGTGACTGTGCTGAGACTACCGCTGCGGCGGGTAAACTCGGCGCGATCCTCGCCGAACATCACGTCGTCCGAATCCATCTCGCCTGGCGCGGGATGGACGCTGGCCGACCACATCGTTCCGGCCTGCAGATCGCGCAGAAACACGAACGAACCCCAATCGTCCTTGGTCGAATCCTCGCGCCAGCGCGTCACGGCGATATCGCGCCAACGGCTATAGCCCGCGCCGGATGAGGTCAGCATCACGGTATAAGTACCGTTCGACAGCAGATGGGTGACCGGCGCGCCGGCCGGCAGTGCCGGCACGCGCCGCACCACCGGCGCCTCGGAGATTTCCGCCGGCGAGGATTTGACCTCTTCGGCATGCGGCTGCTCGGCCGCCACTTCGCGCGGCATGCGTTCCTGCAGCAGCAGTTCGGCCGCTTGGATCATCGGTTCGCGATGGAAGCGCGAGCGCATCGCGCCATCATGCAGCGCGTTGGCGATCGACACGATGGTCATGCCCTGGTGATGGGCCATGAAATTGCGCACGACGACGAAGTGCAGCGAATCGGGCAAGCGCGCGCGGGTGAAATCCAGCGCCTCATAAAAGCCATACCGGCCCTTGGCGCCCAGTTCGGCCAAGCGAGCGTAATTCTGCCGCGACCCTTGCGGATCGACCATGGTAGCCAGGCCGGTGGCATAGGGTGCGATCACCAGATTTTCCGCCAGGCCGCGCTTCAAGCCCAAGCCCGGTACGCCGAAATTGGAGTATTGATATGTGAATTCGCGGTCGCGCGCGTTGTAGCCGGATTCGGAAATGCCCCACGGCACGCCGAGCGATTTGGCATAAGACTGCTGGCGTTCCACCACCAAGCGATTGGACTGTTCCAGCAGGCTGCCGATCGGCGCGCGCATCACCAACGACGGCATCAGATACTCGAACATCGAGCCCGACCACGACACCAACGCCGAGCCGTTGCCCAGCGGGATGGCGGTGCGGCCCAGGCGGAACCAGTGCCGGGTCGGCGCATCGCCCTTGGCGATGGCGAACAGGCTGGCCAGGCGCGCTTCGGAAGCCAGCAAATCGTAGCAGCTGGCATCCAGCGAGTTGTCGGCGCGCGAATAGCCGATCGACAGCAATTTGCGCTCGGGGTCGACCAGGAAGGCGAAATCCATTTCTAGCGCCGTAATGCGCGCGGTGGCGGCCAGCGCCTGCAAGCGCGGCCGCAAATCCGCCGCATCGCTTTGCCGATCGCGCGCGTGTTCGGCCATGGTCTTGGCCAGCGCACCGATCCAATATTGCAAATCGCTATCGTCTTGCGGCGGCGGCAATAGCGCGCGCGCCGCCCGTGCCGCCCGATCGCACAAGCTTTGCACCTCCGGCGCCAGCGCGGCGATATCTGAAGCGCCATTCAGCGAGCTTTCGACCTGCTGCAAGATGGCGGCGAGCTGTTGCCTCGCCTCGCCGCTTCCGCCCGATACCGTTTCGAACAACTCGCGGATCATCTGCAGATCGTCGCGCAGCCCCAGCCGCGCCATGGGTGCGATGAGATCGCCGGTCCACTCCTCGCAGGCATTGGCCAGCGCCAGCAGATGGCCGGCGAGATTGCCGCTATCGACCGCCGAAACGTATGCCGGCTCGAGCGGGCGCAGATCGCCGATGTCGTACCAATTGAAGAAATGGCCGCGGAAGCGTGTCAGCCTGGCCAAGGTGGCGAAAGCGGCTTCCAGTCGTTCGACCGTTTGGATGGTGCCGGCCCAGCCGAAATCGCGCGCCGCCACCGACGACAGCAGATAGAGCCCGATGTTGGTCGGCGAGGTACGCCGCGCCACTACCGGCTTGGGTTCTTCTTGGAAGTTGTCGGGCGGCAGCATGTTGTCGGCGGGCGTGACGAAGGTCTCGAAGAAGCGCCAGGTGCGCCGGGCGATCAGACGCAGCTCCTGCGCGTCGATCGGCGAAGAAACATCGCGCTTGGGCACGCGGCGCGCGCGGCTCGAGGCCCAGGCGACCAAGGGTGCCGTCAGCCACAGCACGGCAAACGGTAACACCAGCGGCCAGGACGACGGCATCAGCGCCACCGTACCGAGCGCCAAGCCAAGGCCCAACGCGGTGCCGCCGATCATCTCGCGATAGAAGCCACTGACGCCGGGCCTTGGCGCGCCGGCGGTCTGCGCCGCTGTGGTCCATTCCAATAAATGCCGATGGCTGACGACCAGTCGCACGATGGTGCGCAGAATGGCGTCGGCCATGCGCCAGGCTTGATCGGGCAGAAAAGCCAAAGTCAAAAAGATTTGCAGCGAAGCGTTGCCGCATTCCTGCAGGAAGGCGAACAGGTGATTGCGCAGGCGAATGCCCGGCCGGTCGGGAAACACCGCCGACAGCAGCGGCAATAGAGCGGGAACGGCGATGGTGGCGATGACGAAGATCGCGGCCGCGGCCGCGGCCGGCCATGGCAACAGCCACGCCAGTGCCAGGCTCGACAAGGCAAACGGCGCAAATAGCGAGCGCCGCAGATTGTCCAGCATCTTCCAATGCCCGATGGCGGGAACGCCGACGCGATGCTTGCCGAACAGCCACGGCAGCAACTGCCAATCGCCGCGCGTCCAGCGATGCTGACGTTTGGCCGCCACGTCGTAGCGCGACGGAAACTCGTCGACGAATTCGATGTCCGACGCCAGCCCGGCGCGGCCGAAAATGCCCTCGAACAGATCGTGACTGAGCAACGCGTTTTCCGGCGCGCGTCCGGCCATGGCGGCTTCGAAGGCATCGACGTCGTAAATGCCCTTGCCGGTATAGGAACCTTCGCCGAACAGATCCTGATAGACGTCGGAAATCGCCGCGGCATAAGGATCGATGCCGCCGGGGCCGGAAAAGATGCGCTGGAACAGCGAGCCGGCGTGCCCCACCGGAAGAGCCGGCGTCACGCGCGGCTGTAAGATGGCATAGCCATCGACCACGCGCTTTTCGTTGGCGTCGAATTTCGGTCGGTTGAGCGGATGGGCCATCTTGCCGATCAACCGCAACGCGGCATCGCGCGGCAAGCGTGTATCGGCATCCAGAGTGATGACGTAGCGCACCCCTTGCGGCACGCGAGGCGCTACACCTTCGATCGGCATGAACGAGGTATCGGTGGCGCCGCGCAGCAGGCGGTTCAGCTCCTGCAGCTTGCCGCGCTTGCGCTCCCAGCCCATCCATTTGTTTTCGCTGGCGTTGAAGATGCGGCGTCGATGCAACAGCAGAAAGCGATCCCCGCCTGCCGCTGGCGCGTAACGGCGGTTGAGTTGGGCAATGGCCTGCGCCGCTTTAGTCAACAGCTCTGCGTCGCCTGCCACCGTTTCGCTGTCGGCATCGACGCCGTCGGTTAGCAGCGCGAAAGCCAACTCGCCGCCGGCGCCGGCCAAATGATGCACTTCCAGCCGTTCGACCTGCTCGATCAAATCGGCCTCGTTCGCCAATAGGGTGGGCACCACCACCAGGCTGCGCAGAGACTCTGGCACGCCCTTGTCGAGTTCGATGCCGGGCAAGGCCACCGCGCCGAACAACTTGGTCACCATGCGATTGATCAGCGCGCTGGCGAGCTCGCTGGCCGGCAACAAACCCAGCAGCGTTACCAACAGCAGCCAAATCTCGTCGACGCCGCGCGCCGCCAGCGCCCACAGCGCCGCCGCCATCAACAAGAAGCTCACCAGCACGATGTTGCCGACATAGCCGCCGATGCCCATCTCGACAATAAGGCGCGCCAGGCTGAGCGCGAGGTTGGGGCGGAAGCCGATGCTATGCTCCAGCGCTGCCCTACCCTTGCCGATCAGGTGATAGCCAGGATCCCCGAGCCGGGCCTTCTCGATAGCATCATCGACCCCGACCACTGCCTGCTGTGCGATGACCAAGGTGCGCTCGACCACGTCGAGTTCGGTGCAGCGCGCGCCACGCGCCAATTGCTCGACGGCGCTGCGATAGAGGTTGCGCGTGGGAAAATCCATCGCCGCGAAATCGCTCTCGGCGCTCAACTTCGCGTCGACTAGGCTGACGCTCTCGAACAGCTCCGCCCAATCGATGTCGGAAATCAAGCGCATGCTGGTGATGACGTTGCGCACCGACACATTAGAGCCGCCCTGGCGCGCATGGACATGGTGTACCACCTCGTCGATGGTCAGGCCCTGCAGGTGCAGACGCTCTTCCAGCCAGCCATAGGCTGGCGTGGTCTTGGGATCTTGATCGCGCAGGCGCTTGGCAAACTGCGCGGCGAAACGCTCGGATAGCGGCTCGGTCGGCAAGGCGACGATTGCCGCATCGAGTGCTGATCCGGTATGCAAGGACATCAGCAAGCGATCTGCCAGCATGTCGGCTTCGGCGCGCGCCTGCTGCCCGGCGATGATTTGGTCGGCCAGTCGGCGCAAATTCTCGATCAGCACGATGCGCAAGGTGATCGCCACCGCCCACAATTCGCCGATGGTCAGCGGCTGGACGCGCTGATAGGCCATGATGAAGCGGCGCAAGATTTCGGGATCGAAATGGCTATCGGTATGGGCGACGAACGCCCAGGCCAGTCCGAGCACGCGCGGGTAGCCCCCGAACGGTCCGCCAGCAAGCTTGGGCAAGATGCGATAATAGCCCGGCGGCAAATCGTTCCTGATCTCGCGGATTTGCTCTTCGACCAAATGATAATTGTCGAGCAGCCATTCCGCTGCTGGCACGACGCCGTCGCCGTGTTCCAACTCGGCGGCGCTGGCGCGATAGGCGGCGAGCAGCACCGCCGCGTTGTCGTTCAGCCGCGTGTGCAACGAGGGCACGGATGGCCGTTTGGCGGTGATGGTTTGCGCGGCGGCAAGGGTCTCGGCGTGCTGCTCCAGCCGCTCGATGCCGAACAGCTCCTCGCGCACCGGCGCCTTATCGTTCCATGGTGAGATGGACTGGGGCGAAGGCAGCTGGCGGCGCCATGGCGCTTGGATTCTAGCGATGATTGCGGCTCATTACCTGGGATGCAGTCGACCAATGTCGACGCGGTATTAACGCGGCAGCATGTCAAGTAGTTTCCCTATTTTTCAGGGTCTTATTCGCGCGTTTGGTCGAATTGCAAGGTCGCCAGGCGGCTGTAGAGCCCGCCCTGCGCCGCCAGCTCGGCATGATTGCCGATCGCCTGGATGCGGCCTTGGTCCAGCACCACGATGCGGTTGGCTTTCAGCACCGTGGCCAGGCGATGGGCGATTATCAAGGTGGTGCGGCCGACCATCAACTTGTCGAGCGCCTGCTGCACCGCTTGCTCGCTCTCGGCGTCGAGCGCGCTGGTGGCTTCGTCCAGCAGCAGCACTGAAGGGTTACGCAGAATAGCGCGGGCGATGGCGATGCGTTGGCGCTGCCCGCCCGACAGCCGCACGCCGCGTTCGCCCAAGAACGTCTTGAAGCCCTCGGGCAGCCGGTCGAGGAATTCGGCCGCCCGCGCCGCTTCGGCCGCCGCGCGCACTTCGGCGTCTGACGCCTCGGGCCGGCCATAACGGATGTTCTCCCAGGCATCGGTCGAGAACAGCACAGGCTCCTGCGGCACGATCGCCAAGCGGCTGCGCAGATCTGCCAGGCTCACCTTGTCGATGGCGACGCCGTCGAGCGTGATGGCGCCGGACTGCGGATCGTAAAAGCGCAACAGCAGCTGAAAAACCGTGGTCTTGCCCGCGCCTGATGGGCCCACCAGCGCCACGCTTTCGCCCGGCTGCACCGTGAGATCGAATTCATGCAGCGCCGATGTGTCGGGCCGCGCCGGATAGGCGAAGGTGACGCGCTCGAATTTCACTTCGCCCCGCGCGAGCGGCAGCGCCACCGGTTGCGGTGGGTCGAGCACGGTCGAGCGCTGGTCGAGCAGATCCATCAACCGATCGGTCGCCCCGGCCGCGCGCTGCAAATCGCCGATCACTTCGGAAATCGCGCCGACCGAGCCAGCGACGACGATGGCGTAGAACACGAAGGCCGACAGCTCGCCGGCGCTGATGCGGCCTGAGATCACGTCGTGGCCGCCGATCCACAGGATGATGCCTACGGCGCCGAACACCAGCAGGATGACGATGGCTGTTAAAAGCGCGCGCATGGCGATGCGCTTGCGCGCGGTGGCGAAAGCGGCTTCGACGATGCTGCCGAATTGCACGCGGTCGGCCGGTTCGTGATTGAACGCTTGCACGGTGCGGATCGATTGCAGCGCTTCGTTGGCGTAGGATGAAATATCGGCGATGCGCTCCTGGCTGGCGCGCGAATAGCGCCGCACCCGCCTGCCCAGCACCAGGATCGGCCCGATCACCAACGGCACCACCAGGAACACCAGACCGGTCAGCTTGGCGCTGGTGAAGAACAGCATCACCGTCCCGCCCACGAACATCAAAAGATTGCGCAGCGCGACCGAGGCCTGCGAACCCACCACGCTTTCCACCAAGGTAGTATCGCTGGTCAGCCGCGCCATGACGTCGCCCGAACGCATGGTCTCGTAATAGCCCGGGCTCAAGGTGATGACGTGATCGAACACCGCTTTGCGGATGTCGTTGACCACCCGCTCGCCCAACCACGACACCATGTAGAAGCGGCCGTAAGACGCGAGAGCCAGCAACGCCACCACGCCCAGCAGGCCGAACAGCGCATAATCGAGCAGTTGCGGCTGGTCGCCGTTGAAGCCTTTGTCGATCAACAACCGAAGTCCGGTGCCGATCACCAGCACCGCGCCGGCGGCGACCACCAGCG